>CAVFVX010000107.1:0-8791 GCA_963626075.1 Acutalibacteraceae bacterium | reverse complement strand
ATGAAACCGGATTATTCAACTTTTTCACGCATACACAGGGCGATCGACTATCTCAATTCCCACGACATCGCTTCTCTTCCGAACGGAAGAACGGTCATAGACGATGACATCTACATCAACGTCATGGAAGCGGACACGAAAAGGGAGAACATATTCGAAGCCCACAGGGAGTACATCGACATCCACTACATCATCGAGGGAGAGGAGAAGATTCTCACGGCCCCGGTTGAGAAGATGACGGTGACAAAGGAGTACTCTCCCGAGAGCGACTCCCTTATCGGGACTGCAGACACATCTGACGAACACGTAATCCGTAAGGGACAGTACTGCATTACTATGCCCGAGGAAGCCCACTCACCCTGCCGCTCGGTGACAGCCCCCTCTCACATCAGGAAGGCTGTCTTCAAGGTGCGTTACTAGAGTCTCGCTACCGCCTCGTCTATCATCTTTACGCTTCTCTCGACGATTTCCCTGTCTGCTTCAGTATAGGGATAGAGAGGAGCTCTGACTCCGCCGAGGTCCAGCCCTTCGCGGATCTTTATGACTTCCTTCATCGTTGCGTAGAGGTTGCTTCTACCGGAAGCAAGTACGGAGATGATTGCATCGGCGTCGTTCTGCACTGCCCTTGCCTTCACGATGTCGCCCTTCTTCACGAGGTCGAAGATTGCAAGGTAGAGTTCGCTCATGACTGCATACGTTCCCCCGATTCCGCCGTCGGCTCCGATGGCAAGGCCGGAGACGAGCTGCTCGTCCGGGCCGTTGAAGACGATGAAGTCCCGTCCGCCCTTCGTTCCCTCAGCCTTGAAGCACTGGATGTCCTGGGTGGGCATGCTCGAGTTCTTGACGCCCGTGACTCTCGGGTTCTTCAGCATTTCCCTTAAAAGGGAGACGGTGAGAGCCGTTCCCGCAAGCTGGGGAATGTTGTAGATGAAGAAGTCCGTGTCCGGAGCAGCCGACGAGATGTCGTTCCAGTACTTTGCGACAGCGTGCTCGGGAAGCTTGAAGTAGATGGGGGGAATGGAGGCGATTGCATCGACACCGAGCTTCTCCGCATGCGCTGCAAGCTCCATCGAATCCTTCGTGTTGTTGCATGCAACGTGTGCAATGACCGTGACCTTTCCCTTCACCTCTTCCATTACGGCTTCGAGGAGCTTCTTCCTGTCTTCGACGCTCTGGTAGATGCACTCTCCCGAAGAGCCGCCGACATAGAGGCCCTTCACGCCCTTCTTCACGAGAAGGGCTGCGAAAGCCTTCGTTCTCTCTGTACTTATTTCTCCGTCATCTCCGTAGCATGCGTAGAATGCCGGTATGATTCCTCTGTATTTATCTGTATGCGACATGTTGTGTGTCCTCCTTGATTAACCCTTTACTGCGCCCATCGTGATTCCCTTCGTGAAGTACTTCTGGAAGATGAGGAAGACGACGATGATAGGTACGGAAGCAAGGGCGGCGCCTGCCATGATGATTCCGAAGTCCGTGCTGTTCTCGGCCTGCATGGTCGCGATTCCGAGAGATATGGTCAGATTACTCGACTTGCTGAGCATGATGAGCTGCATGAAGTAATCGTTCCAGCTGTTGATGAATGTGAAGATGGCAAGTGCTCCGATTCCCGGCTTGATCATCGGTACGACGATTTCGACGAAGGTCTTGGCTTCGCTCGAGCCGTCGATGCGCGCAGCCTCAAGCATTTCCCTGGGGATGCTCTCCGAGAACTGCTTCATAAGGAAGACACCGAAGGGCCATCCGACTGTGGGGAATATGACGGCCCAGAGGGTGTCATAGAGCCCGAGTGCGCTCATTTCCTTTATGAGGGGTATGAGGATGACCTGCTTGGGGAGTGCCATTGCACATACGATTAAAGAGAAGAGAAGCTTCTGCCCGTAGAAGCGCTTCTTCGCGAGTGCGTATCCCGCCATCGATGCCGTGATGCATGTCAGGACCATTGCCGCCACAGCCATGAAGACCGTGTTGACGAGCCACCTGATTGCCCCCGGGACCTTCGGACCGTTGATTCCGAAGACGGTGAAGAGCGGAGCACTTCTCTTACTGAAGAGTCTCTCGAAGTTGTCGAGTACCCATTCGCTCGGCCACCAGATGGGTGTTGCCGAGTTGATCTCCCTCGAATTCTTGAACGCACCCGTGATGATCCAGTAGAGCGGGAATACCGAGAGTGCCGCGAGAAGGATGATGAGTATTACGCAGATGACGTAGTACGCGCTTTTGTTCTGTCTGTTCAAATCCATACGACGCCTCCTACTTCTCTCTTGCAACGAAGAACTGTATTGCACTGAGTGCTGCGATGAAGAGCGCAAGGATGATTCCCATTGCGTTTCCGTAACCGAATCTGTAGAGCTTGAATGCCGTGTAGTAGATATAGTACATGACGGTCTGCGTGGAGTTGTTGGGTCCGCCACTCGTCAGGAGCTGTATCAGGGCGAAGCACTGGAAGCTGTTGATTGTCGTGATGACGACTATGTAGAGTGTCGTCGGCATGATCGAAGGCCACTTGATGCGCCAGAAGGTCTGCATGTTCGTGGCTCCGTCGACCTCGCCCGCCTCGATGAGAGTCGGGTCCACGTTGCCGAGTGCGGAAACGTAGAGGACTATCGGCTGACCGACACTTGTTGTCAGAAGAATGACGATTATGCACCAGAGGGCCGTGGAGGTGTTGCCGAGCCAGTTGATGTTCTGGTCGATTACCCCGAGTCCCTTGAGGACATAATTAAGTACGCCGTAGTAGTTGTTGTAGATCCATTTCCAGACAACTGTTACTGCGACGGATCCCGTTACGACGGGAAGATAGAAGATGCATCTGAAGGCGCTGAGAGCCCAGTTCTTCATCTTGTAGATCGTGGTTGCAACCCAGAGGGAGAATGCCGTCACGACCGGAACCGAGACTATGACGATTATGAATGTGTTCTTCAGTGCCTTGATGAATACGGGATCCTGCCAGAGCTCCACGTAGTTGCTGAGACCAATGAAGACATCGGCCTTCTTTGCGTTGAGGCTTGCGTCGAAGAGACTCGTGTAGAGACAGAGAATCATCGGGAAGATAACGAAACCAAGGAAGAATATAAGGCTCGGCAGAAGGAAGAGGTACGCGGATACTGTCTCGCGTCGTCTTATTGCCTTGCTCATTGTCATCGGTTGTGCCATTTCTTTTTTACCTTAAATAAAGCCCTGCCCCATAAAGGAACAGGGCTTCTCTGCGGGCCCCTGAAGGAGCCCTTATGAGTAATTCAGTCGATTAGTTAGCTGCTGCGTTAGCCTGATCCGTGTAGCTCTTGAGAGTTGTCGGGATGTCATTGCCGGCTCCTACTGCCTGGAGCATGTTCCACCAGCATGTTCTTGCATTAGCCCAGCCTGTTGTGACCTGATAGTAGTCACCGAGGTACTGCATGAGAACGTTGTAGTCGTTCATGATGGAGTTGTCAGCCCAGATGTCGCTGATGTCCTCGCCGTCTGCAACTGTGCGTGCAGCGAAGTACTTAGCTGCCTTGATGGCATCTTTTGTGCCTGCGCCGTCACAGAAGTACTTGACGAACTTCTTTGCGTTCTCGATTCTCGTCTCGTCACCGTTGTCGAAGATTCCGAAGCCCCAGATACCGCCGTTAAGCTGTGTAACGCCTGTGGGTGACGGGAAGGACATGAAGACGATCTCTTCGCCGTTGTCTGTCTTGCTGTCTTTTTTGAGCTGCTCACCGATGTTCCAGCAGAATGCCATCTTGAGTGTGCCGTTTCTGAAGAGGTTGATCTCGTCTCCGCCGACGATAGCAGCGTCGAATGCGATTCCGTCGAGTCCCTTGAGAGTCTCGAGAGCCTTGATGTTCTCTTCCGAATACCATGTGTAAGCTGTGTGGTCAGCGTTCGTGAATGTTCCGCCGTAGAGGCCGTTCACGAGAACTCTCGTTCCCTGGTCGCCGCCCTGTCCGCCGCAGTAGACTGCGCCGACTGTCGTGCCGTAGTAAGCATAGAGAGCCTTGACTGCTGCGATGAAGTCATCTGTTGTCCATGTTCTTGTCTCGAGGTTGACATACTTGTCTGCACCAGCTGCCTTGAATGCATCAAGGTTGATAGCCATACAGTGAGCTGTCATGACGAGAGGATACTCATAGAGCTTTCCGTCAGCTGTCTCACAAGCGTTGAGAGTAGCTGCGATGAGCTGTGTTCTGTCCTCTGCATCGAGAAGATCGGACATGTCGACCATGTAACCCTTGGCGCCCCAGTTGGCAACGAGTCTCTCGGGTCCTTCCATGATGAGGTCGGGAGCCTGTCCTGCGGAAAGAGCTGTGTTGACCTTGTCGTCGCCGTCTGTGTATGTGAGATACTGGACTTCGACTTCAATGCCCGTCTCTGCTGTGAAGGCATCTGTAAGAGCCTTTACCGCTTCTTCATTTCCCCAATCACCGATCGGATATGTCCAGAGAGAAATAGACTGTGTCTCTGCTGCTGCCTGAGCTGATGCGCCCTGTGCACTGAGTCCCATAAGGACCATTGAGAGTGCCAATAATACGATAATAGCCTTTTTCACTGTTGTTCCTCCTTTTTCGAATAACAGCAACGCCCTGTTGACGGCGTCTACATATACTCTACATTAGATATATTGATATGGCAAACAAAAAATTAAAAATTATTGTAAATTCTTCCGCGCCCCGCGGAAAACGCAGAGAATACAGTTAATTCAGCAGCAGCAACAAGTTAACAGAACGGCCGCCCTATTCTCTTGTATTTCAGCCTTTTACGGTCGTTAAAAACGTAAAGATAACAGGAAAGATTACTTTCAGTAGAATCAGGGAGAGAAAGTTCCCTTTCTCTTCACGACAAGCCCCCGGATTTTACATATCCCCGTCTGTAGCCCGGAATTCCGTACTTCAGAAGAGACGGGAGAAGGTGATGCGGTCCATGTCCGCGAGACGGCAGGCCTCACAGTACTCTGTCTTTCCTTCCCCGACGGAGGCCGTGAGCATATTCAGGAATCTGCGGTCAATCCCCGGCTCTGCGGGAATCTCTTCTGCAGTTTCCTTCAGAGTAAGGAATTCCCCGGGAAGGAGAATGGAGATGGAATCATGACAGAGCTTTTCAGTTCCGCCGGCAGAAGGATTCTCGCCGTTATAGAGACACGGTACACCGAGGCATACGTGTATGAACTCATGAAGGAGGGAGTGTAGCTGTACTTCCGGAGCAGACGCGGCGTTTATGAATATGAGGGGAGCGTAGTCGTCGACTATCGTGAATGCCCTGCATTCTTCACTGCTCAGACACATACGCTCATCGTTTCCGCCCTGCATCACCGTAACGCCCGTAAGGCTTATCCTCTCCCTCATATCTTCAAATGCTTCTTCCTGCCTGACCGGATCATCAAGAAGGTGAAGTACACTCCTGACATATTCAGCAACTGAGGAGGGGGTATCGACACCTGCGAGGCTCGCGACGACGGGACAAGGGCCACAGCCGTCAGCTTCAAATCTTCCTCTCAGCCAGTCGACTATCATTTCCATGCGGAGGATGGTATTTTCAAGATTGCCGGAAGGTTCGGAATACCGTTCATCGTTTACGGTTCTGAACTCCAGGAGCGGGATGTCCTCCTTCGGGGGATTCTTGAGGAAGAAGTATCCCAGAGGGATTCCACTCTCGCTGCTTACCCTTTCAATCTCACTGAATGTCGGTACCTTTCCGCCGTCAATCCAGGATTCAAGAAGAGAGAGGGATTCCCGTGAAGCGCTTACGGCCTTCTTCCGGACCCATCCGAGCACATCCGGAGAAATATTGAAGACGGCTTCCATTGTTCCTCCTTTCAATCCTTCTTCTCGAACTCCTCCGCACACTGCACGAGATAGTCCCTTATCTTCAGGTGCTGCGGACAGACGGATTCGCACCTGCCGCACTTTATGCAGTCGGATGCGCGGTGGCCCTCGGACGTGTAGACTACACTGTAATAATAGTCGGCATTCCAGTTATTGTGGATCATCTTGGAGTTCATTGCGCTGAAGATGTCGGGAATCGAGATCTTCTTCGGGCACCCGGGAGTGCAGTAGCGGCAGGAAGTACAGGGAATGAGACTCATCTTTCCGAAGACTTCCTTCACCTTATTCACTGCTTCGAGTTCTCTTTCGTCGAGCGGTCTGAAGTCCTTCATGTACGATATGTTGTCCTCCATCTGCTCCATGCTGCTCATTCCGGAGAGCACCATCATTATTCCCTCAAGCCCCGCAGCGAAGCGGATTGCGTAGGATGCGCTGCTTCCGCCGTGGAGGGAGGAGAGTATCTTCTGAGCATCCCCGGGAAGGTTCACGAGACTTCCGCCCTTCACGGGTTCCATGACGATGACGGGTTTATTATGCTTTCTGCATACCTCCAGGCACTTCCCGCTCTGGACTGCAGTGTCGTCGTAGTCGAGATAGTTAAGCTGGATCTGCACCACTTCGATTTCCGGATAGTCGCTGAGTATTTTCTCGAGGTAATCCGCCGTGTCGTGGAAGGATATTCCCACATGCCTTATTCTGCCCTGCTTCTTGAGCTCGAATGCCGTCTCATATGCCCGGCAAGCTTTGAAGTGGTCGTAGTTGGTTCTTCCCTGGGCATGCATGAGGTAGAAGTCGAACCACTCCACTCCGCAGGCTTCGAGCTGCTTCTCGAAGAGCGGAATGATGTCCTCCTCCGTTTTGAAGTAGGAAGCCGTGAGCTTGTCCGTGAGGACGTAGCTGTCCCTGGGGTAACGCTCTGTCAGGCATTTTCTGACTGCTGTCTCACTCTTCTCACTGAGGTAGCCGTGAGCCGTGTCGAAATAGTTGAAACCGGAAGAGAGGAAGGCATCAACCATTCTCTTAGTCTCTTCGTAGTCCACTTCCCCGTTCTCAAGCGGGAGTCTCATCATGCCGAAGCCGAAATTCTTCCTTATCCTGTCCATGTCTTCCTCACTTTCTGTCGGATTTTATCACAGAAGCGGCTGAATCTGCACACTGTTTGAATCCGTATTTGAAAAAGGCGGGATTTATGCCATAATGCGCCGCTTATGAAAAAGAATGATTCTGCATTAACCCTCCGCGGTACGCTTCTCGGAGTCGTCGGACTCGCGTTCATTACGGCTTCGTCCATGTACGTCGCCCTCAAGGCGGGGGCCCTGCCCTGGCCGACGGTATTCGTCACCGTCCTCTCGATGACCGTTCTCTCGAAGGCGAAGAACTCCTCGCTCGAGGAGATCAACTGCACACATACCCTGATGAGTGCGGGAAGCATGGTGGCCGGAGGACTTGCGTTCACGATTCCCGGCCTCTGGATGCTCTCCCCCGATAATGAGATATCTCTCGTGTCGGTGATGACGGCATCCGTCGTCGGAGCGGTACTTGGAACGCTCTTCACTTCGCTCTACCGCCCCTCCCTCATAGAGAGGGAGAAGCTTCCCTACCCGATAGGAGAAGCTTCCTACAGGACGCTCATGACGGCAAAGGACACGAAGAGCTCGCCCTGGCTCTTCACATCACTCGGCCTCTCCGGAGTATTCGCCTTCGTCAGGGACTTCTTCGGAAAGATTCCCACGCTTATTAATATATACGGAGGCTCCGCTCTCGTTCCGGGGCTACAGTTCTACGTATCTCCGATGGCTCTCTCCATCGGCTCGATTATCGGCCCCGTCCTTGCCGCCTTCTGGGTACTGGGCATGGTCGTCGGCTACTTCATTCTCACACCTCTCGGAATAAAGACGGGTCTCTTCGCCTCAATGACTGATGCCGATTCATTCCGATCCTCCCTCGGACTCGGAATCATGATAGGAACCGGCTTTGCAGTAGCCATCAAGGCTGTCTGGAACGTCATCAGGAACAGAAGAAGCGGAAAGATCGAAGTGAAGAACAGAAAGAACGTTCTCGTTTCCCTCCTCCTCGTCGTATTCTCCGTCATCGTTCTCACGCTCCTGACGGAGATGACTCTTCTCGAGAGCATCCTCACCGTGGCGGGAGCCGCAGTTGCGACATACCTCTCGAGCATGCTCACGGGACAGACCGGAATAAATCCGATGGAGGTATTCGCAATTCTCGTACTGCTCGCAGTCCACGCACTCTGCCGCACGGGGCTGACGGCGTCGTTCACGCTCGCAGCGACTGTCGCAGTCGCCTGCGGTCTCAGCGGCGACGTCATGAACGACTTCAAGTCCGGCTCGCTCGTGGGCACGAATCCCCGTGACCAGGTGAGAGCGGAGGCAGTCGGAGGAATTCTCGGAGCAGTAATCGCCACCTTCGTCATATTCCTCATGAAGAATGCCTTCGTCTTCGGCAGCGCCGAAATGCCCGCTCCGCAGGCAAAGGCCGTCGCAGCGCTCTCGGGAGGGCTGGAGAATCCCGCGGCCTTCTGGATAGGTGTAGCAGTCGGAGCTGTCATGTTCCTCTTCTCGCTGCCCTCCTCGGCATTCGGACTGGGAATGTATCTCGGGACGTATATAACGGTATCTGTCGGAGTCGGTGCGCTGATTACCTGGATTATTAAGAAGATAAGCAGAACACCGGAGACGGAGAACAGGGTGAACCTCGTCTCCTCGGGTCTCCTCGGAGGCGAAGGCACCGCAGGCGTCATCATCGCCTTCATAACCCTCTTCAGAGGCTGATGATAGCCTCCCGGGAGAAAAGAAAAAAACAGAGTCTGACTACTAGAACAAAATAGAAAAATGTTCTATGTTTCTCTCTGTTGAAATGAGACAATAGCTCAGTTGGATAGAGCATCAGTTTGCGGAACTGAGGGTCGGAGGTTCGAATCCTCTTTGTCTCGTAGCGATTGAAAGAAAGAAGATACAGGGAAGGCG
>CAVFVX010000106.1:0-8905 GCA_963626075.1 Acutalibacteraceae bacterium | reverse complement strand
AGAAGTTTTCATGAGGAATGGAGAAGTTATCTTCATTCCGCATATGAAATTGGAATTTCGGTAGCCGCGGCTACCGAATTGAAAAACACTCTCGACAGGAGGTTACATTCCCTACAACTCCAGAAGATTTACATGGAGATCAAACACCATAGGAGAGATGAGAAAAGAGACTGAGGGAGAAACTTCCCAACCTCAGAGGTTTCTCCACTGAAAACATCAGACTGATGCGTTATTTTCAGAAGGAATATAGCAGTCATCTTCAGTCTACGTATAAAATTGGAATTTCGGTAGCCGCGGCTACCAAATTGGAGACATCAAGAAAAATCGTGCTCCTGCGGAATGGAAAACAGTTCTCCCCATTTAGAGTCGCAGATTTTGCCACAACCTGTGGCAGAATTGGAGCGTTATCAGAATATGGCAGGCTGGAATATGCTGACTGGGCTCTCTTACCTGTTTTCATTTTGAATATTTATTCTTCCTATTTCGGTGTTCCATTCTTCCTGTTCCGGCCGCTTTTCACGTTGTCCGGGGGGCTTTTCTTTTTTGTTCGCATTCTTTTCTTTGTATTTTTATCCACTGAGTTTAATTCAGTTAATTTGTTTACTTTTTGATAATTATGTTAGGGTTTGTTTTGTTTTTCGATTTAGTTTTGCATTACTTTCTGTATTTTTATGCAGAAAGCTGTTGACCTTATGTTCAAAAGTGCATATCGTGTGTTCAGCTTAAATAAATATACACAAAGGAATGCATATAACATGAAAAAACTCATTGCTGTTACACTTATCACATTAACGGTACTTACGTGTGTTTTCGCACAGGCTTCAAGCGAGGCCGCTTCTTCAGAGAAGGTCTACACTGTCGCTGTCAGCTGCGACTATCCGCCTCTTGAATACATTGACGACAACGGAAATCCCTGCGGCTACGAAGTAGAACTCATCCAGGCTGTTGCTGACGTGATGGGAATCAAGATTGAGATTGCAAACGTCTCCTTCGACGGCATCATCGCCGGCATCCAGGGCGGCCAGTATGATATCGGGGCATCGGGCCTCACGGTAACGGACGAAAGAAAGCAGACGGTCGACTTCTCCACTCCGATTCTCCAGTTCGCTCTCTCCATCGTAACAAAGAACGACAACGAGGATATCCACTCGGATGCGGACCTGGAGGGCAAGAAGGTCGGCGTACAGCTCGGAACAACATGCCAGTTCGCATGCGAGGATCTCGGACTTACACCCTCGACATATGACGAGGCACCCTCTGCAGTTCTCGACCTTGCAAACGGCAACCTCGACGCCGTCGTACTCGACTCCGTCGTAGCTTCCGACTTCGTCCTCGAGAACGAGAGCTACTCGAAGGTTCTCAAGATTGCAGGTTCCTTCGAGAATTCCGACGACATGGCATGGGCTGTGAAGAAGGGTAACTCCGCTCTCCTCGAGACTCTCAACGAAGGCCTCAAGAAGGTATCCGAAAGCGGAAAGCTTGCTGAAATCAAGGCTAAATACGGTCTCAACTGACAGACTATAAATAGACTTCCTGGTCAGAGGGTATTCTCTCCCCTCTGACCTTTTGCTGTAAGAAGGAAACATATCAATGGATAACGACAACACATACAGGAGCGTCAGCGAACTCAAGAGCCGTGTGGTATCCGTCGACCCGACGGAGACAAAGAAGGCCCCGACAGTCATCACGATGACCGACGGTGTTCTCATCCCGAAGAAGGGAAACCAGCACCTCTTCAACTCATGGCGTCTCACATTCTACGGCTCGGTTCTGCTCCTCGTGGTACTCTGCCTCGTGAAGAAGGACGTCTACTGGAAGATATTCCTCTATACTGTCACGGGAATCCCGACGACATTCGAGTGCACAATCTTCGCAATCATCGGCGCAGTCATCATCGGTATTCTCACCGGGCTCGGCTCCTCGTCAAAGAACCGCCTTGTCAACCAGCTCTGCGGTGTCTACGTCGAGCTCATAAGAGGAATCCCGCTACTAGTACAGCTCATGTTCCTCTACTATGCACTGGGGTCTCTTATTCACATCGACGGAATCGTTGCCGCTATAGTCGCCCTCTCGATATGCTTCGGCGCCTACATGGGTGAAATCATAAGAGCAGGTATCCAGTCGATTCCGAAGGGACAGACGGAGGCTGCCACGGCGCTGGGACTGAGCAAGAGCCAGACCTTCATCCATGTAATCCTCCCGCAGACAATCAAGGTCGTCCTTCCCGCAATCGGAAACGAGTTCATCTCAATGCTCAAGGACTCCTCCCTTGTCTCGATTCTCGCCCTTTCAGATATCCTCAAGAGAGGAAGGGAATACATCTCCCGTACATTCCTCTCCCTCCAGACGATGCTCGTCGTCGCCCTCATTTATCTGATTCTCACCCTCATACTCTCCCGCCTCGTCGGTCTCATGGAGGAGAAGTTACACAAGAATGGCTAAGATAGAAATCAAGAATGTATACAAGGACTACGAGAACAACGACGGAAGCGTGCTTCACGCAGTGAAGAACGTCTCCCTCACCGTCGGCGACGGAGAGGTTGTCGTCATCATCGGCCCCTCGGGCTCGGGTAAGTCAACGCTCCTCAGAACGGTCAACGGAATCGAGAAGGCGCAGAAGGGACAGATACTCATCGACGGCACGGACATCATGAGTCCGGGAGCAGACATAAGAAAGATAAGAGAGGAAGTCGGGATGGTCTTCCAGTCCTTCAACCTCTTTCCCCATCTCACGGTTCTCGACAACATCACACTCGCTCCGATGAAGGTGAAGAAGATGAGCAGGAGCGATGCGGAAGCGAAGGCTATGGCACTTCTGAAGCGCGTAGGACTCGAGGACAAGGCGAAGCAGAAGCCGGGGCAGCTCTCCGGGGGACAGCAGCAGCGTGTCGCGATTGCCCGAGCTCTTGCGATGGAGCCCAAGGCGATGCTCTTCGACGAACCCACATCAGCACTCGACCCCGAGATGATCAAGGAGGTACTCGACGTAATGCTCTCACTCGCATCCTCGGGTATGACGATGCTCCTCGTGACGCACGAGATGGGCTTTGCCAGGGCCGCGGCCGACAAGGTAGTCTTCATGGCTGACGGCGAGATAGTCGAGGAGGGAAAACCCGAAGACATGTTCTCGCACCCGAAGACACAGCGTGCCCAGGACTTCCTGAATCACATACTCTGACACGAAAGAAAGGCTCCGACCGGAAAGGAAGGAGCCCTGTTTATTAGCGTACTGATTATCAGAACGCCCACTCGCCCTTACGCATAAGGGGAACGGTTCTTCCGTCCTTTGTAATTGCGTCTATGTCGAGTGTGTCGGAACCGACCATGAAGTCGATGTGGATCACGCTGTCGTTGACACCCTTCTCCCTGCACTCCTCCTTACTCATGTTCTCATAGCCCCTGACTGCACTGTCGAATCCCTCGCCGAATGCGATATGACATGTGGCATTCTCGTCGAAGAGAGTGTTGTAATAGAGAACACCCGACTGACGGATTGGAGAAGAGTTCGGAACAAGCGCGCATTCTCCGATGTAGGAGGCACCTTCATCCATTGTAAGGAGCTGTCCGAGTAACTCCTCGTTCTTCTCAGCCTTCCACTCCACAGCCTTACCGTCTCTGAATGTTATGTGGAAATTCTCGATGAGGTTGCCGTTGAAGCAGAGCGGCATCGTTGCATAGACGATTCCGTCGGCTCTTCCCTTCTTCGGGGATGTGAAGCATTCCTCGGATGGGATGTTCGGCTGGAAGCTGACATTTCTCTCCCCGATGGTCGTTTCGCTTCCGCCCTGGAAGACACTCTCATCCATGAGACCGACCGTCAGGTCCGTCCCCTCGGGGGACGTATAGTGAAGCGAATCGATTCCGAGAGAATTGAGGTATTCGCACCTCTTCTTGAGGTCACTGTCGTGCTCGCTCCACGCTTCTATCGGATCATCGGTCACTCTCGAGCAGAAGAGAATCTTCTCCCAGAGCTTCTCGACGGCAGCTGACGGGGAAAGCTCGGGGAAGAGCTTCTTCGCCCACTTCCTTCCGGGAACCGCTGCAATGCACCACTGGTACTTTCCGTCCATCTGGTCACGGTACTTCTTCGTCTTCTTCCGTCTCGCCTGGACTGCGGCACTCACCTTTGCCGTATCGATACCGCTGAGTCCGTCCGGGTCGTCGGAGTCGAGCCACAGAAGGCACGTAAGCTTCTCCGCTCTGTCCTTCACCTTCTCGATCTCCCACTTCTCAATGGTCTTCAGAGACTCGAGGGTGCGGTATCTGAACGTGAGCCTGTCGAGGTCCTGGTTAAGCCATTCAACCCTTACCTTCTCAGCTCCTCTTTTATAGCACTCTTCAACGCAGAGAAGTGCAACCTCCTCCGTCTCCATATTGGCATGGATGAGAACCTCCTGGCCCTTCTGCAGATTGAGACCGCTCTCCACGATGAGCTCTGCATACTTCTTCAGAACACTCTTCTTCATCTGTTACCTCCTTCAGGCAAGAATCATCTTGAATACGAAATAGAGAATGACGCACTGAAGGATGAGCATTACCGGGAAAAAGACAGCAAAGTACCAGTGCTTCGTCTTATGTCTCATGATGATCATTCCGAGGACTCCTCCGAGTCCTCCGAAGAGCCCCGTCATCAGGAACAGGGTCTTCTCGGGCGTTCTTCTCACTCCCTTCTGTGCCTTCTTCTTGTCGGCTGCCATGAAGGCGAATGAGTTTATGTTCATGACGACAAGAACCGCGATAATAATCAAAACTGCAGTATTCATGTTTTTCTCCTCCCCGAGTCTACTACAACGGAAGCTCTTTGATGAATACGACGACAGAGAGTCATACAGCAACATACCGCTTTTCTACGGTAACATGCTCATGAAAGACACGCAGTGAGGAGAGAATGAGAACCGGACTCAACCATTACGGCTTCAGAGATGTGAGCGGAACTATGTATATACCGGATTCGGGATCTCTGATGACCGCTTCCTGATGTCCGACGATTACACAGCAGAATACAGGCTTCCTTTCCACGTTGTTTCTGAACGTTTCCAGACTCTTTACGGCATCCTTTATGCTGCCGTCACTGAGCTTGATTTCGAATGCCGCATAGCTGCCGTCCTTGAACTCGATGATGGCATCGACTTCGTCTCCGGATACATTGTCTCTGAAATGGTACAGCCTTCCGTCCAGATAATCAGCATATATTCTGAGGTCCCTTACGGCCAGAGCCTCGAACAGAAGACCGAAGGTCTCGTGGTCGTACATCAGCTTGTCAACTGTGAGACCGAGACTTGCACAGCAGAGCGACGGGTCTGCAAGATGTCTCTTTGCAGATTTTCCGATTCTTGAACTTGAGCGGTAATTGAGACTGTATGCGGGGATATCGGATGTAAGATAAAGGCTTTCCAGGACAGAAAGGTAATCCGAAACCGTCTGAGTGCTTTTGAGCAGTTCATCGCCGCTTTCATACTCTTCTATATCCCTCACAATTGTCTTCAGACCTGTTACAGTCGATTCGTTTCTTGCCAGAGACTTTATGAGCTTGCGCATTTTATCGGGATTCCTCTTTTTTTCCTGCCCTTCATGCATATCCTTGGTCACGATGGATTCTATGTAGCTTTCGGGTCTCAGAAGCGAATCCTCGACAGATACTCCCAGATTTTTCGGCCAGCCGCCCCTCATGATGAAATAAGCCAGCTCGTCAAGTTCAACTTTTCCTTCATACCCCTCATCAAGCTTTCCCTGGAACATATCTGAGATTGATGCCTTTCCCGTTGAGTCTCCCGATTCATAAAGACTCATCGGATGCATCTGGAGCATTGCGATTCGTCCGGTTCCCGAGTGATATACGATATCGTCATCGTTTTCAGTGGAATGAAGTACTGTTGAACCGGTGAGAATGAATTTTCCCGACCCGGAATCACTGTCACACTCGTGTCTGACAGCATCCCATATTCCCGGAACAATCTGCCATTCATCAATCAGCTGCGGCCGTTCCTTTGTAAAGATGTATTTGGGATCTATCCTGGCAAGATTGCGAGGACCCTTTTCAGTCATGTACGTCACGCTTTCAGCATGATTCAGACCCGTCCACGTCTTTCCTACCCACTTCGGGCCCTCAATTGAAACTCCGCCGAACACGCGAAGATACCGTGACACTTTCTTATCTATCAATCTGGGAATGTAACCATCTTTCGTCAGGCTCATATAGTTGTCTCCGTACTTATCTTACTATTCGACTTTGCACTTTTCAATAATTTTACTTTGCACTTTTCAGATGATTTACTTTGCACTTTTCAATCGATTTACTATTCACTTTTCAGCAGATCTGTAAAATCATGGTTTCAAAGCTGTAACAGGAACAACATATACACCGTCGGGGCGTCTGAATGCCGCATTGGAAAGTCCGCAGATAACACAGAGAAAAGTCGGCTTGGAACCTGTTTCACTCTCGAACTTCCGTTTCAGGGACAGCAGGGACTTTGCCGCTGCATCCACCTGATTGAAGCCCAGCTTGATTTCAAATAGTCCCCACCTTCCGTCCGGAAGTTCGACAACGGCATCAGCTTCATAATTCTTCTCGTCATGATAATGATACACTCGGCCGTTCGACGCATCAGCATAAACCCTCAGGTCATGGACACAGAGGGATTCGAAGAGGTATCCGAATGTATTGGGATCACTTCTGAGGGTTTCCTTTGTCGCTTCTATAGCCGCCGCTGCAAGAGACGGATCCGAAAAATGCCTTTTAGGATTTTTCAGGGCCTTGACCGACGATCTCAGCTTATTTTCGAAGGCAGGCTGATCCTCGGTAAGAAAGACACCAGAAAAACAGTCGAGATAATTGGATATAGTGACGCAGGAAGAAGCATCATTCGAATCTTCAGAAAGCTCTTCAATGCCCTTCATCAGAGTGGTCTTGCTTGTCATATTGCTCTCACAGCGTCCGAGAGCTCTGATAAGTGCCTTAACTTTTCTTTTGTCACGATGAATGCCATCTCTCTTCTCAAGGTCATCGGGAATATTGTCGAGATAATCCCTCGTCATCTGCATCGCATCCTCGAGAGGATAATCCAGAAGCCGCGGCCATCCGCCTCGAAGGACATATTCGATAAGATCATCGTAGCGTACATCGGAAAGAGGAATACACATCTCAGAGTTATCAAAAAGATCCATAAGGCTTACTGTTCCGGAAGATTTTCCCATCTCATAGAGAGACATGGTCCTCATGCTGAGCTTTCCGATTCGTCCCGTTCCACTGTGGAATATTCCTCTTTTCACCGGTGTTGACGAGCCGGTCAGTATGAACTGTCCCTTTCCACCTGTTTTATCAACTTCAAACCGCACAGCATCCCAGAGAGCCGGAACAGTATGCCACTCGTCGATTAGTCTGGGATTTTCTCCATAAAGAACAAGAGAAGGATTCATTTCCGCAAGCTGCTTGTTCTTGAAACTTCCCTCCGGATCTCCGATTGATATTTCAGACACCACATGGTTTCTGCTGGTCCAGGTCTTTCCACACCACTTGGGTCCTTCGACACAGACTCCGCCATACATATTCATGTATCTGTCTATCTTCTTATCTATGATTCTTTCTTTGTATCCGATGGGGGTAAGCATAACAATCTCCTGCATATCTGTTATTCATTTATAATATAACAGATTCCTGATTAACTTACAACGGCACTTTAGATTTTTCGACAGTTTTACTTTAGATTTTTCGACGGTTTTACTTCAGATTTGCAAAAACCCTTATAATTAGGATATATTCCAAACATGTGAAGGAGAGACAAAATGAGTTTTCATGACGAAATAGCGAAAGGGCTTCAGGAGGCTGTAGATTACGAGGAAGGCAGACTGAAAGATGTCAGAACCCATAAGTACACCAGATGCGTCGAACCCCTCAGAGATTTCACTCCCGCTGAAATCAAGCAGATAAGAAAGAATGCAGCAATGACGCAGGATCTGTTTGCAAGATGCATCGGAGTCAGCAGGAAAAGCGTGGAAGCCTGGGAATACGGGCGGGCGAGACCCGACGGGGCAGCAAGACGACTCCTCGGCCTTATGTGTGACAACCCTCATTTTGCAGAGGAGAACGGGATAGTATATAAGGAAGAATGACTGCGTTCATCTGAGATAGTTCTTTCCCTCAGCCGCAGTTGTTTCCAGAACGGAAACAACTGAATCTTCCATCAGTTCGCCGGAAGCAAAGCTGTTCTTCAGATCTTTGAGATGGTTCTGATTATGTCTTCCATCTGCAGACAGCTGCAGTTTGTATCTTCTCAGCGTGTGTAGGCCGGAAGCGTCTTCCATTCCGTGCGGACAGCGTTCTCGACGATTGACGAGAGGCTCTTTCTCTCCTCCTCTCCGAGGTCCTTCGTTTCAACCTTCGGAAGAAATGTGATGTAGACGTCGACTATGCCGAGAGTATGCGCGCTCTCGAGAAGGTATCTGTCATTGCGGATGGCGACGGGAACTATGGGGCAGCCCGTGCGCTCTGCTATCTTGAAGGCGCCGTTCTTGAACGCTCCGATTTCTCCCGTCTTGCTCCTCGTTCCCTCGGGGAAGACAACAAGGGAGTGTCCTTCCTCTATCATCCTGCAGCCGCTCCGGACAGCTTCGACTATGCTGTGGGCTCCCTTACGGTCTATCTTAATGCATCCCAGTGACACGAGGCAGCCGTGTATTACCGGAACGACAAAGAGCTCCTTCTTCGCCATCATTGCGGGAAAGCGCCTCAGCACAGCATAGAAAAGCGGAACGTCTATAAGCGAATTGTGGTTCGGAGCATAGACTACGCTCTCCTCCGGAGACGGAATGTTCTCCCTTCCCTTCACGTGTACCCTTGCGCCGAGGAAGAAGACTATCCAGCAGCAGAGTATATAATAGAGGCCCTTCGAGACACGCTCTGCAGTCT
>CAVFVX010000105.1:6795-9037 GCA_963626075.1 Acutalibacteraceae bacterium | reverse complement strand
GACGACATCGTCATAATCATCGTTCCGGACGACGAAGAGGAAGAAGAAACAACCGAACAGGAAAGCTCTGAGGAAGTTCCGACGAGGACAGCTTCGACATCATATATCGGCTGCCAGCATTACAACAGGGAAACCATAAAGAAGGGAAAATACGACTGTGAAACGGTCGAACGCTGCACTGTCTGCGGTGCCGAGATACCGTGGACGCATTCATACACCATAACAAAGGACGGATGTACATATACCAGAAAGTGCATATACGGATGCGGAGAGAGCGAAAGCTATACCTTCCATAAGCATATAACGGCTAAGGTTTCCTCAACGGGAGTCTTCAAGTTCGTGAAGGAAAACGGGAAGATGAAGATGAAATTCCAGATGGCAGCCTACCGCTGCTGCTCCGAATGCGGAGAAATCATCGAGAAGAAGACATGGTATGTTTCATCCGTATCGAACTGGGAGAACGAATGGGACAGTGAGGCATATGCAATCTACTCGAAGGGTGACGAGTATCCGACTGTGCCGTCAGACTGGCCGAAATCAGTCGCAAACTTCATAAACGGCAACTGAGAAAGCGAAGACGGGCCGCAAAGCCCGTCTTCACTCTTTAGGAATATGTTTTCTACTTGGCGCTGTATGCTCTGTACTTCGTCACACCCAGGACTGTTTCACCGTCAATCTGAAGTGCGGTGGGTCTGTCGAATTCGACAGTGATGTCCTTACCCGTATGGATTGCTACCATGTCCTTGTGTGTAATGTGCTCGCCCTTGAAAATCGAGGGGAATGCCATGAGGGTTTTAAGTCTGCCCTTGCCGTAGAAGAGCATCGAGGAGAGCGTGTGTTCCTTATTGAGTCTGTCCTGACCCGGCGTCGCCATCATGCCGCCGCCGTAGAATCTGCCGTTCATTGTCGGGCAGAGCCATACCTTCTTATACTCGTATCTTTTTCCGTCAACCGTGATGACGCAGCCCGTCGGCTGATAGTGGAAGAGAAGCCCTTTGATGGCGATGGATGTGTAGTTGATGTTGTCCGCCCCCTCGGCCTTCATCTTGTCCCCCACTTCGCAGCAGTACCCGTCGATACCGTACCCGATACCGTTTAAAAATCTGTACTTCTTTCCGTTGACCTCGACGAAGGGAAGATCGGTGATGTACCTGTTGATCTTGACCGGGCACTTCTCCGGAGGAGTGTTGATGTCTCTCAAGAAGTCGTTTCCCGTTCCCGCGGGATAGTAGTAGACATCGTTAGTGATGTTCATACCGTCAGTCTCGTTGACGAAGCGGTTGAGTGTTCCGTCACCGCCGACTATGTAGATCTTGTCATCTCCCTTGATGTCCGAAAGGTATTCCCTGTAGCCTGCGAAGTTGATGACGTCCGCGATATCGAGTTCGTCGTCGTTGAGTTTTGCCTTCAGGCTTTCGAGGCCTTCCTTACCTCTCTTACCGGACTGTGAATTCCAGAAAACGTAACTTCTGCTCATCTTTCTCTCCCCTGGTCTGTATTACCGTTTAAATTGTTTTCCATCAGTTTACGCACTTCGGCGCTTATCTCGGAGCTCCGCATCGTCTTAACCCTGTCGGCGGGAATGACCTCGAGCACGTCGAGGTAGACGTCAGACTTCCTGAATCTCTTTATGTTCCTGAATATGTTCTCCGTACCTCTGAGCGTCATGACGACAATGGGAGCGGAGCCGAGCTCTGCAATACGGAACATGCAGTCGTGGAAATCGAGGAGAACACACTTCTTGCTTCTCGTTCCCTCCGGGTACACTCCTATCGACACCTCTCCTCTCTCGAGGAGCTCCCCGGCCTTTCTGATTGTCGGAACAGCCTTTCTTATGTTCTTGCGGTCTATCGCCATGAAGCAGCACTTGCGGATGAAGCGTCCGAATACGGGAATCGAGAAGTTCTCAATCTTGGAAAGGTATGCAAGTTTCCAGTCCCTGAAGACATACCAGGTGAGAATCGGGTCGTAGTTCGAACGGTGGTTCGAGACGAAGAGACACTTCGTGTCCTTCGGAACAAGGTCGAAGCCCGTTGTATGTACGTGAATCCTGAGGAGCTTCACGATGTTCCTCGTGGAATTGTTTAGGAGTGCACGGTAGAATCTGCTGTCCTTGTCGTATTCCTTACGTCTGACGAAGAGAGCACAGACTGAAAGGAAAAGTACATACAGAAGATAACAGCCTATGAGAAATAGAAGTGCGTAGAGAATGGTCATTGTCTACCTTTCCTCCTGGGAGAGA
>CAVFVX010000105.1:0-6730 GCA_963626075.1 Acutalibacteraceae bacterium | reverse complement strand
GGTTGATGACGGGTTCTTCCACTTAGTTTCCATATAAGGATTATATAACTGCCAGAAATCTAAAGGCAATAACGAGAATACCCTTCATACTGCATAAATACCGTATTAACGGCACTCTCCGCTGTCATCTGCCTTCGTTGATGATGGATGAAAAATCCAGAACGGGGTTCGGTACGGCACCGTACCGTCCCTGCATATAGCCACGCATGAAGTTATCCTCTTTTCTCACGTTCTTGATTTCAGCAAGAGAATAGAGATCCGTAGACCTGTCACTTTTCCTGAGTTCCGTGAACCATATCTGGTCTCTTCTGAAGAGGTCGAGAGACAGAAGTCCTGTTTCGTGAGTTGTGAAAATCATCTGGGCCGGCTTACCGCTTTCTGTTTCGGAAAACAGTTTCACAAGGCCGTATAACAGAGACTCGTGAAGTCCCGACTCGAGTTCGTCGCAGACAAGAACCTTACCGTTGACCATTATGTCGATAAGCGGACAAAGAAGCCCGAAGAGCTTTCTGACTCCCCCCGATTCCTCCGTCATCAGATCGGTTTCAAACTCATCATAGACAACCTTTGCACTTACTGCGTCGAAATCCCTTCTGAGAAGTTCCACCTTGAAATCATCGGAAAGGAAAGGAGGAATATCGGAAGAGGAGAGCTTTGTCCTGTCGATTTCGACTCTGATGTCTTTTATTCCGGTATCAAGTTCGGAAAGGAATTTCAGAACGGAAGCCTTCGTCGCCGGATTCGAATTCATCTGATAAAGAGAATATTTCATCCAGCTTTCCTGGTTTTCCGGACTGTAGACGACGAGTTCACCCGAGAAGAAGTTGTATGCGTCGACAACCTCTTCCACCGTACTGAAATTTGCCGCACAGGAAAGAAAGAGGCGGTTCGGCTTCAGGACATTTCTGCATGCGGAGAATCTGCCTCTGAACCGGCTTCCTGGAGAGAACGTTTCTCCCTCACGCTCGAAGATTCTCGTCTGACGGCCGGACGGAAAATAGTAGAGGTATTCATCACAGACAAGCATGTTTCTGAGTGTGAAGCCGTATGCATACCTTACGCCTTTCGTGATGAACTGCATCCGGTAGCTGCTTTCCCTGTCATAGCCGTCCTTCTTATGCGGGCTCTGAGGTATTCCCTCGCCCGGCTGATTGCGTATACTCAATGACACAAGATTCTTCACAAATGAGAATGCATCGACAAGATTGCTCTTTCCCGAGCCGTTCGCTCCATATATCACAGCGGATTTCAGCACTCTGGTTCCATCCGAGGTTCTGATGACTTCCTCTTCGTTTGTCGTATCCGACGAAGCAAGGAGCGAGAACAGAACCTCATCTCTTACAGACCTGTGATTTGAACATTTGAACTCAAGGAGCATAGTATTACCTCTTTACCTACTTTGAGAATAATACGTGATATACCATTTATCAAGTTGTTTTGCAATTAATAACACAATTTCGAGATTTAAATGAATTATTATCGCATTATAACCCAGCGAGATGTACTAAATTCTGGAATTTTCCAGCATAGATAAACATTGTACTTGACTTTCCGACTATTCTTGATACTATAAATTCAGATATAACGAATTTATGAGGTGCAAACATGGTAATTCTCAGCATAAAGCTCAAACATATCTACGGATTTGACGACTTCAGTGTCAATCTGTCCTACCCCCGAAAGCTCTCCTCCTCCCTTCTTGGAGATGAGTCGCTTCCTCAGCGCAGCAGATTCCGCTACAGGAAAGCCGTGATACTTATGGGAACAAATGCTGCAGGAAAGACAAGTCTGGGACGAGCACTCCTTAAGATATTCAGCTCCGTCAGGGACGCCAGCGATACTCCCCTCAGGGATTTATATGACGGCACACGCAAGGCTGAATTCCAGATTGATTTCGTCAACGAAGGATTTACACTGCATCGCTTCAGCGGCTCTGTCGATGGAGAAAATGTAATCATCAGATACAGCTCTGCTGAAATCGGAGAAAACGATTCCTATGAAATGACAGAGAGAAAACTGAAAGACAGATCGGATGAAATCGGAGGAAACTTCAGAAATCTCAGAGACGTCGTCGGCCCACTCGAATTCCGATTCGCCTACCCCGAAATCGATACATCACTGCATACTGAAGACATAGGAAAAGCCGAACTGCTGAAAACGATGAAAGCTGTATTGAGTACTCTTGATCCGACTCTTTCGGACATTTCCACTGCATCCGACCTGAAGGATTCATTCGTAATCCGGAGACGGGGAAAGGAAATCATCATCCAGGACGGCAGGCTCCTCAGCGGAGAACTCCTTTCAAGCGGAACAAGAGAAGGCGTCGATGTTTCAGTCTTTCTTGCATCAATGAAGGAGAAGAAAGACTGTTTCTATTACTGCGATGAGCATTTCTCATACATACAGAGTGATATCGAGAAGCGCATCTGCGGTCTGATGCTCGAACGTCTTTCAGATAGAAGTCAGCTTATATTCACCACACACAACACCGACATGTTGAATCTGAATCTGCCAAACCATTCGTTTGCCTTCATGAAAAAGGAAATCGATGACGGAGAGTACAGGGTTTCCGTCACCTTCGCATCCGACGTGCTCAAGCGAGGGACAGACAGCGTCAGATGCGCATACGAAAACAATATCTTCAACTCTCTTCCGGATGACTCTCCTCTTGATATCCTCAGTCACTGAAACAGATGCAAGTGACGGCAGTTCTCACTGCCGTCACTTCTGTCGCACTTATCAATAATCGTCGTCACGGAAAAGACGCGGTAAATCGTACTCCTCGTAAAGAACATGTCTTATGACACGAAGAGCTTCCCGGTATCTTTCGTTTTCGATTTTACTTTCCTTCAGCAGCTCTACCACATATTCGTAGTCATATATGGAATATGTGCCGTACTCGAAGTTCAGCCAGAACGAACAGAAACGTTCCTGGTCCATTTTCCTGTCTTCACTGTCCTCGTCCGGTGTAAACGGAAACCAGGAATCGAAACACTGTGCCATTTCCGTAAGAACTTCGAAGGCCCTGTCAAGTTCAGACTGAGTCATTTCAGAGTACGATGTGCATCTTCTCCATTATGGAGTCGAGGTTCCTGTTTCCGATTTCGTTGGCCTTGGCCGTACCGGAAGAGATGATGTCCCTGACATCGTCCTTGTGCTCTTCGTAGTAGTGTCTCTTCTCCCTGATGGGATCGAGGAGTGCATTCATCTTCTCGTTGAGAATCTTCTTGCACTGTACGCAGCCGATACCTGCAGACGTGCACTGGCATCTCACCTCATCCACTCCCTCCTCGTTGAAGGCCTTGTGGTACTGGTAGACGGAGCATACATCGGGATTTCCGGGAGTCTTGACGCTGACACGGTTGGTGTCGGTCTTGGCGTTGCGGATCTTCTGCCATACGGTGTCGGGAGTATCACTAAGGTAGATGGCGTTACCGAGACTCTTACCCATCTTGCTGTTGCCGTCGAGGCCGCAGAGGCGGGAAACGGAACTGAGCTTGTAGTCCGGTTCCTTTATGGATGTTCCGTACATCTCGTTGAATCTTCTCACGAGCTTACGCGAGAACTCGATGTGCGGAACCTGGTCCTCTCCAACCGGAACGAGGTCTGCGTTGCAGAAGGTTATGTCCGCCGTCTGCGAGACGGGGTAGCCTAAAAAGCCGTAGGTAAGACGCGAGAAGTCATACTCCCTGTTGTCATCCTGGAAGCCGTAGGACCTTGCCTCCGTCTTGATTGTGGGGTTGATGAGGAGATGGTTGCAGGTCGTAATCATCGAGTAGAACATCGTGAGTACGTGGATTGACGGTACCTGCGACTGCTGGATGAACGTGACCTTCTCCGGATCGAGTCCGACGGAGAGATTGTCCATCGTAATCTGATAGATGGAATCATAGATGAGCTCGGGCTTCTCGAAGTGAGTCGTCAGAGCCTGCACGTCGGCAATCAGTATGAACTCCTCGTACTCGTCCTGGAGTGCGACACGGCTCCTGAGAGATCCGCAGTAGTGTCCGAGATGGAGCTTTCCGGTGGGTCTGTCACCCGTGAGAATCCTCTTCTTTTCCATTGTTTACTTTCCTTTGCAGTTTGCACAGCCGCATCCGGAGGGATGGTCGGTGCAGTAGTAGCCGGTGCCCTTGTAGATCACGGCTCCCGGCTCTGTTATCGTGCGCTTTGCGTCGCCCCCGCACACGGGGCAGAGATCGTCCTTGTCGGAATCGTCGAAGCTCTTGAAGGCATCGTACTCCTTTCCGCAGGACGTGCATTTATAGGAATAAATAGGCATTTACAATATACCTCCGATCTTTTCGCGTACGAGAGAGGAAGCTTTTTCCTTCATATCTCCCGTAAGCGTGTAGTCGGTTATCTTCACAGATGAACCGTCGACTATAAAGATAGTTGAAAGAGACGAGTAGTCAAGCTTTTCACCCCCTCTTCTCTTCTCCTGGATTATCTGGTTCCTCAGGAGCGTGTTGAGGGCCCTCGCGGTCCCGTCGCTTGTCGTCTCGATCCACCCCGAAAGCTTCAGCTCCCCGTCCTTACGGTTAATCAGAAGGCAGGTGCGGGTCATCTCGGCGGTGACGGTATCGGGAATCTCGAAACCGAGCTCGCTCAGGCTCTCGGGCTCGAAGATGTACACGGAGAGTGCGGCGGACGCCATGAGGGACGCCGTCTCGTCGTCTATCTTCATCTCCCTCCCGGAGTACGAGCGTCTGTAGAACTCGGGATAGTCACCGTCCGTGAAGAGAAGAACTCCGTTCTGCGGGGAGTAGAGACTCATCACCGAGTCCGTGTACCACTTCACGCCGTCCTCCTTCTCCCTGCTGAAGGCGGAGGAGAAGGCAAGAGCGGTATTCGTGGTGAACGAAGATATGTTCCCCTCGACCGCTCCCGATGTTATGTACCCCTCCCCGTCCGGCATCAGGGACGCCGAGATACGGGTGGACTTCTTCACGACAGTGTTGTCCTTGAGACTGGAGTCGACTACTCCGTCGAGCTCTCCGTCCTTTATCCTCTCCGTGTCCGCAGTCATCACTATCTCCCCGCTCTCCCCGAGTGCCTGGTAGAAGTACTCGGTGGTGAACGGTGTGTGATGAACGCATCCCGTAAGAAGAACAAGAACAAGGACGGAGAGCAGGACTTTCTTCATCTGTTATTTCTGTACCTTTTCAACCTTCACGGAGACTTCGCTCTCGTTGATCTCGCCCTTCTTTCCGTCGTTGGAAGCAAAGACGAGGGAGTCTGCAAGAGTCTCCTTCCTGATGAAATCGCCGAATACTTCGACTGCCTTCTTCAGCGTCTCGTCTCCGTCGACAGTGAGAATTATGTGGTCTGCGACATCGAGTCCGGAATCCTTTCTCTCGGTCTGGACGAGTCTCACGAGGTCACGCGAGATACCCTCCAGGAGCAGATCCTCCGTCACTTCGGTGTCGTAGCCGACAGTGAGGTCGCCTTCGTTGAGAACCTTGACGTGTTCCTTCTCCGTTCTCTGTACAACAAGGTCGCCTTCCGTGATGTCGATCGAGCCGTTCGAGTATTCGATTGTCTCGCTCTCTCCGTTGAGAATCTTCTCGATTCTCGACCCCACAAGAGTCTGGATGTGAGCTGCGACTTCCTTCATGGACTTTCCGAGCTTTGATCCCAGGACCTTGAAGTTGGCCTTTGCCGAGTACGTGACGAGGTCCTCCTCGTTCTTCCTGACGAAGACCTTCTTTACGTTGAGCTCCTCCTTGAGTATGTCGATATCCTTCTCGAGAATGTCGCGGATGGAGTTGTTGCGGCTGACGACGATGAATTCCTTGAGTGGCTGTCTGATCTTCAGGTTCGATGAAGCTCTGAGGGAGCGTCCCATCTCGACAGCCTTCATGACGACTCTCATCTCCTCTTCCTTGACTCTGTCTCTCTCCTCCTCGTTGTACTCGGGGTAGTCGCAGAGATGGACTGAAATCGGCATGTCGTCTGTTCTGAGGTTCTGGTAGATGGTCTCGGTGACGAACGGAATCATGGGAGCTGCAACCTTGCAGAATGTGATGAGCACTCTGTAGAGGGTGTTGTATGCGTCCTTCTTGTCGCTGTCGTTCTCGCTTCTCCAGAATCTACGTCTGCTTCTTCTGATGTACCAGTTGTTGAGGTCGTCGATGAACGACACAACTGCCTGCGTTGCATCCTGGATCTGGTAGCTGTCGAAAGCGGCGGTGACCTTCTCGATGAGAGCCTCGAGGTCGGAGATGATCCACTTGTCCAAGGGGTTCTTCAGATCCTTCGTAGCAGTCTCCGAGGGCTCGTAGCCGTCGATGTTCGCATATGTCACAAAGAAGGAGTAAGCGTTCCAGAGAGGAATCAGCAGGCCCTTGAGGACATCCTTCACTAGGTCGTCGGAATACTTGACATCATCTGCGCGGACGAGGGAGGAGTTGATGAGAGCGAATCTCAGAGCATCGGCTCCGTACTCCTTAACGACTTCCATCGGGTCCGTGTAGTTGTGCTTGCTCTTGCTCATCTTAGAGCCGTCTTCCGCAAGAACGATTCCCGAGACAATGCAGTGCTCGAATGCGGGCTTACCGAAGAGTGCTGCGGCAAGAACGGTGAGTGAATAGAACCAGCCTCTTGTCTGGTCGAGGCCCTCGTTGATGAAGTCAGCCGGGAAGATGTTGTCCCACTTCTCGCTGTTCTCGAAGGGATAGTGCTGCTGGGCATACGGCATGCTTCCCGATTCGAACCAGCAGTCGAAGAT
>CAVFVX010000104.1:3728-9158 GCA_963626075.1 Acutalibacteraceae bacterium | reverse complement strand
GGAACTGAAAGCCTCGGGTCATTCATAGAAACATACGAGTATGCTGTACGTAACGATTTCCTTCCCGAAGGAAAGAAAAATCAGGAAGGAGCTTTCATAGAAGAAGTCAAAAAGAAGTTTCCTGTGTAATGAAGGGTGATGCTGCGATGAAGGAAACGAACTCAACTGCGCTACTTGATACAGATTTCATATCCAAGGCTCTGACTATAAGAGATGGGGACAGTTCACTCTTGGACGTTATATTATCTCTGCCGGAATATGACTTCTGCTGTCATGAATACATCCTCAATGAACTTGGAAGACATAACCCTGAGATGGTTGACCGGGTAATGACAGAGAACAGTAACGGGCGCATAAAGCTGTACAGTGACGAGGATGTCATTGCCATGCTGTCCGATAACCAGGTTTTCGGGTTCTATCAGTATCTGTCGTATTTCCGTGAGGCCTGCGATTCCATCGGCTCTGTTCTATACGAATCGTATCGGGCAATCAGGCCTGAAGAACTTACAGTGGATTCATTCGTAAGTCAGATCAGTGAACTGGACGGTAAAGTGGGAAGAGGAAGCAGTCTTGGCGAGATAAAGACATTTATCCTCCTTCAGACACAGAAGAAAGATACCACCAGAACTCTTTATCGTTTCTGCTCAGATGACAAGAGCGCAAGAATCGGAGCCAGAATTCTTGTCGATAATCTCCGCTGCATCAGTATACTTTCGGCATTCCTCTGGTTGAAGGAAGAGATTCACTGGACGGAATCAGAAGCACAGCCGTATATGAAATCGTACATAAGGCTCTGCGAGAACCATTCTCAGAATTCCTTCCATGTCCTTAGTGCAGATAATTCTCTGTCAGTTCTCCGTGTCCCATGCGAACAGGTGCTGCACGAAATTTTTGATGACAGGTTCTATATCGTTAAGAACGGTTACCTGCGATACAACAGCCCGGACAGTCAGAGATAAACTCCCGTATTCCTTTGAAAACGTGGAAACTTGTTTCTCTCATGCAGTTGGGAAATAATGTTTTAGCTGAGAAGAAAAGAGAAAGGTCTCTGGTGTTTCCCAATTTCGATAGCCGGCTACCGAATTAGACTTTGCCCTAAAATCGCTAGTTGCGACCGGCGATTTCAGCCATACCGGATTCATTGTATGGCTTCAGACATCATGCAGCCGATGTCTTCTGATATCTCAGCCTCTGATGTCGGGGAGAAGGAGAAGGGAGAAGTACGCACTTCTCTCCCTCTTATACGTTATCCGGCGTCGGCTTTATACGGCTTCTGTAGACATAGACGTAGAGACCTACACCTATGAAGAGGCCGAAGACCTCGGCAAAGGGGAAGGCCCACCAGACTCCCTTGAGGCCGATTAAGCGGCTGAAGACGAAGGAAGCGGGTACGAGGATGACAAGCTGTCTCAGCGTTGCCGTGATCATTGTCCCGATTCCGAATCCCGTAGCCTGGAAGGAGGACGAGAGACCTATCGTGACTGCGGCGAATATGAAGCAGAGAGATATGATCCTCAGTGCCGGGATTCCTATCGAGTACATCTCCTCTCCGGCACTGAAGAGCGAGAGAAGCCATGTCGGGAAGAGCTGGAAGACGACTGTTCCGAGAACCATGATGACAAGACCCGTGAGAGTACCGTCCTTGATTGTCTCAATCATCCTCGATCTCTTTCCCGCACCGTAGTTGTAGGCGATGATCGGGACCATTCCGTTCGAGAGACCGAAGATCGGCATGAAGACGAAGGACTGGAGCTTGAAGTATACCGAGAATACGGAAACAGCCGTGGTCGAGAAGGCGATGAGGATTCCGTTGAGGGCGCTCGTCATTATGGTGCTTATGCTGTTCGTGACGATTGTCGGGGCACCGACGGAGTAGATGTTCGCAACGAACTGCCTCTTCAGCTTCAGGTGATGACGCCTGAGAGAAATATACTTGTTCTTCTTCACGCAGTACATCGATACCACAAACGATACAACCTGTCCGATGACCGTTGCTATCGCGGCCCCTGCGACGCCGAGTTTGAAGGTGAATATGAAAATGGGGTCGAGGATGATGTTCGTCACTGCACCGCTGAGCTGACTGAGCATGCTG
Source organism: Acutalibacteraceae bacterium (assembly GCA_963626075.1). Classification (GTDB taxonomy): domain Bacteria; phylum Spirochaetota; class Spirochaetia; order Sphaerochaetales; family Sphaerochaetaceae; genus Ornithospirochaeta. Next base: position 7,066 of record CAVFVX010000104.1, on the reverse strand, counting down.
GAGAACGAATCACCGGTTCCCTGGAGAATACGCTCGTTCATCATCGTGAGGAACATGAATAGCGAGAATACCATGACTATCACGGCATACTCGTTCGAGAGCGAGAGAAGCTCCTCGTCCTGAGTATACAGTGAGAGGAAGGGCTTTGCTGCGGTAAGCCCGAGAACAGCGAAGACGACCCATGTCAGGAACGCGACTGCAAGTCCGTTACCCGCCACATGCTCCGCAGTTTCTACGTCGCCCTCACCGAGCTTACGTGACATGAAGGATGCCATGCCCACGCCCGTTCCGACGCCGAAGGCGATGAGGAGGTTCTGCAGGGGATAGGCAAGCGACACCGCGGTGAGCGCGGTTTCCGACAGCATCGCGACGAAGATAGAGTCGACTATGTTGTAGAGTGCCTGCACCAGCATTGATATCATCAGGGGAAGGGATATCTTCACAAGAAGCTTCGGGACCTTCTCGGTCCCCATTATGTTCTCTTTGTTCTCTGTGTTGTCCATGTTTCCATAATGGAAGATATCTCCATCGGCATTCAAGCGGAGTGAGGATAAGTTGTACAAAAAAGCAGACAGGATGATGCATAAGGGGAACTGAATCATTAAACCGGGAGAGATCGAATGCAGAGGGCATCGGGCTTCTGATTCCCGGAGAAACATGCTACCTTGTATATAGAGAGAGGAGGCTCAGATGAGTACGATTACATTCGATATTGACGAAGAAGTCAGAGACAGCGCCGAGGCTGTACTCAGCTCTCTCAACCTAACACTTGATGAAGCCGTGAGTATGTTCCTCAACGCCGTCGTAAGGGAGAACGGCCTTCCTCAGGGGCTGAAGAAAGAACAGCTTATTCTCGAGAGAGTCAGGGAAGCAGAAGACGAAGATAATCTCAGTCCCGTCTTCTCGAGCATGGAGGAGGCCCGCTCCTGGCTCGATGCGTGAAGGGCGCATCGGACACAGCCGACAGGATGGGATATCGCATAGAATTTTATTCAAACGAATTTGATTCAAATCGATTTTAATAAAATCCATTTGAATAAAAATCTGTTAAATCTATATCATCAGTTTTCTACGCCATTATCTGTGCCATTTTCTACGCCATTTATTACGCCAGGACAGAATAATAATCTGCTATTATGTTTATTTGAAAGGAGTTAGTTAGATTATTTTTACGCCATTTTCTGTGACATTATCTATGTCATTTCTGTGCCATTTTCTATGCCATACTGACAAAATCCTCTGAAAGCGACAACTGCAGAGCCTCCTGATTCAGGCTGCTGCAGTCGTAATGTCCATCAGACATAGAGTGAATCAAGTGTGTAGAGAAGAACATCTTCATCCTGCACGGTATTGAACCAGTCCGTGTAGCCCGAGAGCGAGAAGAAGATGTACTTTGTAATCTTGTACTTTCCCGAGATGAGGCCCGCCCTACCGAGAAGTGTCTCGAAGATTCCTCTGTCTATCTTCTCGTTCTTGAACTTGCATTCTCCTATGACCGCTTTCTTCTCTTTTTCGGCTATTCCCACTACGTCTATATCCGTGGACTGAGCGCGTATCTTACCTGTGGCATCCTTTATGTTCTCCATGCCCCACCATGTACCGACGGAGGTAATAAAGCAGCCGAATTCCCTGGCTATTCCCTTTCTGAGGGTGAAGTATCTGCACATATCCTCGAAGACGGAGCCCATGAAGGAATGAAGCAGAGGTTTGACCAGGTTTCTGTAGTAAAGTTCTCCTTCTCCCATCTCGATTACGCTGACTGCCCCCGGAATGAATTTATACCAGAATCTGAACATGGAATCCTTCAGAACGTACTGTGTCTTACGCTTGTTGGTTTCATCCGTTATGCATTTCTTCCTCTCGACAAGGCCGACACTGATCAGCTTTTCAAGCGAATACAGTACAGTAGGTTCCTTCTCGTTGATTTTCGTGGCAATTGCATTGAGTGTATTCTCCCCGCCGGCAATCTGCTCGACGATGTTGTTGACAATGGCCACATCCGAGAACTCCTGCGTGAGAAGGTTCCTCGTCTCGTCATAGAGGTAACCGTCGGGACGGAAGAACAGCCTTATGATGTTCTCGTCAATGCTCTTCTCCGGATTTATGAGGGAAAGATACTTCGCCACTCCGCCCGTTATACCGTAGCAGACGGCCTTGTCCTCATTGGAATACCCGGAAACGAATTTCGCCGTGTCGAGATAGTCGAAGGGGCCGAGCTTGATCTGGGAGTCTCTTCGGCCGAACAGCGGACTCTTCTCGCTGAGGACTTTGTTTTCCATGAAGCTGAGAGAGGAGCCGCAGAGAATGATTTTCAGATTCCTGTCGTTCCATACGGTATCTATATACTTCTGGAGTACGGACAGCAGTGACTCGTCATCCTCCGCCCAGTACGAGAGCTCGTCGATTACGAGTATTACCTTGTCGTTTCCCGTGTTCCTGCCGATGAAGTCGAAGACTGCTTCCGTTGTATTGAAGGTTATGCCTTCGACACCGGGCATGAGGGTATCGAGAACCCGGCGTGAGAAGAGCTCGAGATTCCTCTGTCTGCCGACCTTAGTCGCCGTGTAGAATATGGTTTTCCTGCCTCTGGCGAATTCTGCTATGAGTGTGGATTTTCCGATGCGTCTTCTGCCGTATACGACAGTGAGGGCGGTCCCTTCCTTGTCGTATAACTCCTCCAGGACAGCCATTTCCTTCTCTCTGCCTATGAACATGGTGCAACCTCCGTCTGACTGAACAGTTTTTATTCAAAAAGATTTTATTCAAATCAATTTGATTAAAATCAATTTTAATAAAATCAATCTGAATTAAGTTTAGCAGACAAACTTGATGGAGGCAACTGTTTGGATAGGCAATTTTATATGCCATTTTCTACGACATTTATTGCGACATTTATTACGACATTTATTACGACATAGTGTAACTGATAGTAGTTAACTTCTTTTCATATAAGAAAATGTATTGTTAGGTCTTTTACGCCATTATCTGTGACATTTTCTACGCCATATGTTAGACTTGGATTATGAACATCGGAAAGGAAAACGAAAGACTGGAATTCAGAAGAACGACAGACGGGCTCGATGAGGCGGTATGCAGTATCTCGGGCATGCTGAACAGACACGGGCACGGAACTCTCTATTTCGGTGTCTCACCGGACGGGGAGGTGACGGGGCAGCCCGTAACACAGAAGACCCTGAACGATGTCGCAGTAAGAATCATCGAGGCCGTACGACCGGTTATCTACCCTGACGTCCAGGGAGTCAGCTTCGATGGGGTTGAAGCCGTACGTGTTGAGTTTTCAGGGTTGGAGAAGCCGTATTCCGCCTTCGGCCGCTATT
>CAVFVX010000104.1:0-2990 GCA_963626075.1 Acutalibacteraceae bacterium | reverse complement strand
CGGAGTGTTCCTACAGGTCCGCATACGGCGGTTTCTCCTTCAGTCTTTCAAGGAAAAGATCAGATACTCCGCAGCCTGTCCACATCACTGGGCGGAAGGACACAACGCAGTCGGCAATCCTGAATATGATGAAGGAGGATCCGACGGTAACTATAAACCGGCTTTCGGAAGAAACGGGTAAAAGCACGAGAACCATTCAGCGTAAGCTGGAAAGCTTGACGGAGAAAGGCATCATCAGGAGATGCGGCTCTGTCAGAAGGGGCTACTGGGAAGTTATACATGATTCCCCGAGAGGATAACCCCTGAGCTGTAATCGGGAACAGAGGATAACATTGTTCAGCATAATGAGAAGCCGGAGGATATGCACAATGAGCGAAGTGGAATATGTATCTGATGAAAGACTGAAGGAAATAGCAGAGAGCGCTGTCGTCTTCGATGATGACATCCCCGAGTTCTCCGAAGAGCAGCTCAGTCTTTTCAGACCCGCCAATCCGCAGTTCTTCAATTCACCGTCGGAGAAGACGCCGGAGTAGGCATTCCGAATCGGTCACGTCGGGGGAAGATATCAGACAGTACCTGGAAGAACAACTTTGCCTCCGTACTCAGAGTACAGGGGCAATTTTCCACGCCGGAAAATGTCCCCAAATCGTATCTTGCAATATTTGGATTCCGGGGTGAAAGTTAACCTGTAAGCAAATATGGGCTCGACAGAGAGCGTGCAGAAAGGGATTGCGCAGGAGAAAATGCGGAGACTTTGTGGAAATCAGAGGCGGGAGGAGAGCTGAAAAACTGTTCAGTTGTAAGCTGGAAAGTTGTTCAGTGAAAAGCCGAAATGTTGTTCAGCAGAACCTACGGTTTTCTATATTGTATAAGTAATAATCCGAGAGAAAGGTTCAACTGTTATTCTGCTGTCGGGGAAACGGAGGTTTCTGATTCGCTTCGGCCTCTCAGAGAGAAGGGAAGCTCTGCGTAATCTGAGAGACAGGCAACAGAAAAGGGAAGGGACGAGAATGCCCGAGAAAAGAGATGAATACAGAAGAAGAATAATCGACTCCACTATCGAAACGTACCTTGCTGTCTGCGGAGGAATCTCAATAGACGGCCCGAAGGGATGCGGCAAGACGAGGACGGCATCTTATCATGCGGGAAGTATATATCCCGTCGGGAATCCGGGGAATGACCATTCGAAGAGGGAACTCGCCGAGCTGCAGCCCCGTCTGGTCCTCATTGGTGATACTCCCCGTCTCATCGACGAGTGGCAGGAAGTGCCGGCACTCTGGGATGCTGTCAGGATGGAGATTGACAGACGCAACCGGAAGGGGCAGTTCATTCTGACTGGGTCGTCAACGCCGAAGAGAAAAGGAATCATGCACAGCGGGGTCGGAAGAATCGTAAGCCTCAGGATGGACACCATGTCCCTCTATGAGACAGGTGATTCCTCCGGGCTCATAAGTCTTGAGGATGTCTGCAACGGAAACCTCGAGATGACCCTTACTGGCGAAGTGGCACTCGAGAATCTTGCAACCTTCATCGTTCGCGGCGGCTGGCCGGCCAATCTTGCAGTAAATCAGGAGAAGGCATACCTCATGCCTCGTTTATATATGAGGACAATTCTGAAGGAGGACCTCAACAGAGACGAGGAAGAGACTGAGTATGATCCTCACAGAGCTCAGCTCCTCTTATCTTCACTTGCGAGGAACGAGTCAACGACGGTTTCCGACTGCTCACTACTGGATGACATTACCGCGAACGGAAAAGAAGAAATGAGTAGAAACACGCTACTCAAGTACCTGGACAGGCTCTCACGGCTCTTCCTCTTCTGTAATCAAAAGCCGTATTCTCCATCACTGCGGTCATCACTGAGAGTAAAGATGGCAGAGAAACGGCATTTCTCCGACCCCGCAATGGCCGCCGCCCTTCTGGGGATTACGCAGGAGAAGCTCATGAAAGACCTCAACACATTCGGCTTTCTCTTCGAAGCACTCGTCGAACATGACCTGAGGGTGTATGCCGGGTCATTCGAAGGCGAACTGTTTCACTACCAGGACTATAGAAACAACGAAATCGATGCCGTTATCGAGCTGCCGGACGGAGAGTGGTGTGCCTTCGAGATAAAGCTCGGAGCGAAGAAGATCGACGAGGGGGCGGCATCGCTATTGAGAGTCTCGGAGGATATCAGAAGGAGCGGGGGAAAGCCGCCGAAAGTCCTCTGCGTCATCTGCGGCCTCACGAATGCCGCATACGTACGTCCCGACGGTGTATTCGTTGTTCCGCTTACGGCGCTGAAGAACTGAGGACAGAACTAAAAAGCTGGTTTCCATTGAATCGCTCTGAAAGTTGACAATACAAAGAAAATGTATTACTTTGTATGTATAGGAGACTACAATGTGTACAATTTCATGTAAAATTGATAACGAAGTTAAGGATAATGCAGAAGCAATACTGGAATCTCTCGGACTGACTGTATCTGCGGCAATCAATATGTTCATGCGCGCAATAATCAGAGAAGAGGGCCTTCCGATAAGCACCAAGCTTAAAAGTAAGGATCAGCTCATTCTTGAGAGAGTAAAGGAAGCAGAAGATGAAAAGAACCTCAGCCCGGTTTTTTCAAGCATGGAAGAGGCGAAGGAATGGCTGAATGCTTAGGCTTCGAATTTCGAATAGTTTCAAAAAGGATTACAAACTACTGAAGAAAAGAGGTTTTGATCTGACGCTGCTGGATGTGGTTGTCGACAGGTTATTGAGGGGAGAAATGCTGGAACCCGTATACAGAGATCATATTCTTAAAGGAAGATACAAGGGACTTCACGAGTGTCATATACTTTCCGATTGGCTCCTCGTTTACAGAATAGTGGATGCCGAGCTGATTCTGGAGTTATGTTATACGGGGACGCATTCCGATTTGTTCTAAACAGTTGGATAATCACGAAATGAATCCATCCTGATGAATTATAACAATGATGGACGTCTGACTTTCATATCATTATTTC
>CAVFVX010000103.1:0-9171 GCA_963626075.1 Acutalibacteraceae bacterium | reverse complement strand
CTCTCGATTCTGTCACAGAGAGCGACAGCTTTCTTGACCTTGTTTCTCTGAAGCTGTCCGATGAGGAACACCTTCATGCCATCGGGGCGGGAGAAGGAGAATTTCGTCTCCACTTCCTGCACCCTGTTCTCGCCGAAGAGCCTTGCGCCGTCTCTGTAGGCCTCCATAATGCTTTCTATAGGCTTTGTCTTGCTGACGGCAAGAAGGACGACGCCCTCCTTCTTCTCCTTCACGCTTTCATATATCCTGAGATAATCAGTCATTGTCCTTTCCCTTTCTGGTGTTGATTTCCTTCACCTTCTCCCTGTACTCCCTCTTCAGGGCCTTCATGCTGTTCCTGTATTCAAGAACTGCGTCCTTTCTCTCCTCAGCCCATTTCTGCATGCTCCTGAGCTGCCCCCTGAGTTCCTCGCCCTTTGCCTCTGCATTAGGGAATGCGGCAAGAAGACGGCGGTATGTGAAGCTGAAGCGGCTTCTCGAATCGATAAGTTCCCTGTCCATGCGGGCGCGGTATTCACGCTGCGCCTCGAGTTTGCCTTCTGATGCGTATTCCTTCGCCTTCGCTTCGATTTCCCTTGCCTTCTCGATGGCCTCTCTAAGGGCCTTCCTGAATGCGTTCATCTTTATGACGGAGAGCGTGAGGTCGACTGCAAAGAGAAGCCTCAGGACATCTGCCAGGTAATACTGAATGATGTAAGGCACAAAATCCACGAGGGAATCTATCCAGGGCTGCACCAGATACACGAGAGATATGCTCATCACGCCGAAAAGCGTGGAATTGAGAAGACACACCCTTCCGTTGATGTTGCAGAATTTCTTCGAGTAGTCCCAGAGCTTTATGGAGAATATCTTCTCGAGCCCCCAGGATCCTATGTATTCGACTATTGATGTCAGGATTACTCCGAGAAGGAATACCAGGACGGGATACTTCTTAAGAGGAATCAGGAATATGTTGACTATAAGGCCGCCGCATCCGTAGATCGGAAGCCACGGGCCGTAGAGAAAGCCGCGGTTGACAAGCTTACGCTGCCCCACGGAGCAGTAGATAACTTCACATATGTAGCCGATGACGGCATAGATGACGAACGTCAGGGTATATTGGGTTAGAAATTCCTCGGACACACTGTACCTCGCAATAAGAATAATGAATTTCGGGATGCATGTCGATAAAAAAGACCAGGCATCGCCTGGTAGTATCGTGGAGGATACAAGGATTGAACTTGTGACATCCTGCTTGTAAGGCAGGCGCTCTCCCGCTGAGCTAATCCTCCGAAAAAAATATGCGGTCGAGAGAACTCGAATCTCCAAGCCCGTTAAAGCACTAGCACCTCAAGCTAGCGTGTCTACCAATTCCACCACGGCCGCAAGAACAAGTGATATCTTAGGAATTTCGACTTTGAGTGTCAACAGATTTGAGAAAATTTCTGAAAATTGAAATAACTTGTTGAGACATAAAGAATAAGAGGAGAAGAAATCAATCCTCCCCTCTTTATCTTCATACAGTGTAAAAACTTACGAACTGAAGTCGTTGTAGTCGATATTCGGGAATATCGCATTGCGCTTCTCGGCGTTGATGAGCCACTCGGTGTTGACCGTGTTGCGGCACATCGAGGAGTGTACGACATTGAATGAGCCAAGGTGATCCTCGAGTCTCTTCTTTGCATAGCTCACGGCCGTGTTGTCATGAAGAATGCTCGGCCAGTCGGATGCCATGGCGAGAAGAAGTTCCCTAAGGGACTGATTGAGGAATCTTCCCTTGAGTGTACCCTGGTTCGGGAAGCGTTCCACGAGTTCCTCCATTCTTTCGATAGCCTTCAACAGGTGAGGATATATGTCCGCATTCGAGGAGTCGAGCCAGTTGTCGGCGCCGCCGTGTCTGCCCCAGCTTGATTCGTTGATTCTTATTTCGTCGAATTCTCCGCCGTCGGAGATTACAGTCTGCGGAGTCACCATCTGGTAGTTCTCGCTGTCCTTCGCCATCGCTCTTATGAGGCTCTCGAGGAACCTTATTCCTTCGTACCAGCGGTGTCCGAAGAGCTCTGCATCGAAGGGAAGCGTGAAGACATGATCCTTTATGCCGCAGGCATTGATAAGGGTACCCTTCTTCCGGATGTTATAGAGGAAGTTCTCCGTGTGGAGTGCAACCTTCTCCCTAGCCTTGTCAATCGAGTAGAAGTTCTTGTCCTCTCCGCGAGAGGTGATTGCGTAGTACTTGTATCCCGTGAAGACTCTGAGTGAAGGCTCGTGCATGTACGGTCCGACATACTCCATCGGAAGGTAGTACCCGATATCCCTGTAGAATTCACGGTAGTCCGGGTCACAGGGGTAACCCGTCTTGTTCGACCATATGAGAGAGGTAAGAGACCAGTCTCCGGGGAATGCATAGAGTCCCGACGGCAGATGAATCGGTCTGTAGCCGCCGTAGAGAGACTTGTCGGGAGATGTGAAGGGAGTCTGACTAGCGCACTGAATCCACTCGATTCCGTTCTTCTGGAGAATCGGGTCGAGTCCGGGATAGTATCCCCCTTCGGGAATCCAGAAGCCCTTCGGGTCTTCGCCGTATAATTCACGGTGGGTCTTGATTCCGACTGCAACCTGTGCGTTGACCGCACTCGGATAGTCCTTGAAAAGCGGAAGAAATGCGTGTGTTGCAGCAGACGACACGAGTTCGATAAGGCCGTAGTCTCTGAGCTTCTTGAAGCCGGTAAGTATGTTTCTGCCGAATGCCTCATAGACATCAAGATTACGTTTGGACTCGTTGAGGTAATAGAGAGCCATCGTATGGCATTCCCTGTCCTCGGTCTCGGTTCTCTTTACTTCCTTCTCTCCGAGCTCTATATGCAGGTTCATGTAGTTGACGAACCTTTCCTGGAGAGCGGGATCGGTGAGCATCGTACTGAGGGTCGGAGAGAAGCACATCGTGATGTGGAACGGAACCTTGTCCTCCTGAAGACGGCTCATCATTCTCAGAAGAGGAATGTATGTCTCGTTGAGAGCTTCATATAACCAGTCTTCCTCCAGAAATCTCTCGTATTCGAGATGTCTGACATAGGGCTGATGTGCATGGAGGATGATATTTACCCTGTTCATGTTCTGTCCTCCTCTCTGTATTCCCTGATTATGTCCTGAACAAGTCTGTTGGAGATGATCTCTCCGGTCTTCGTAGTAAGAAACGAAAGATATATCTTGAAGAGAGTATCGTTCGACTTCATCTCCTCGGGGTGTTCGAGCCAGTAGCACTCTGTGAGACGGAGAGTAGTCGACTGTACGAGAATCTCGCGCTTTCCGCCTTCGTACTCCACCACAAGAGACACGTAGCATTCCCTCGCATCCCTGCTGAACCCGATGTTCCAGGCTCTGTCGTCCTCTCCGATGAGGATGTCGTAGGTCTCCTTCTTGCCTTCCCTGTCGGTCATGCTCACAACAAGGATGACTGTACCCTTCTTTTCCTCGATTGCAGTCTTCTCGAGAGATGAAATCGACCAGAAGGCATAACCCCAGTCGGAATTCTTGTACAGAAAATGAATCGATGTCTCCTGATAACAGTCGGGAAGTTCCTCGACTCCCGGGAGTCCCTTTATGTATTCGCTGTGGTCGGCGCGGTCGGTGAAACCGGATACGTTCTTGACGTTGACAGTATGCGCAATAGTCGTCTCTTCAGAGTCGCTGTTGGTGTTTTCGTCCTCGTACTTCTCACTGAGACTCAGGATGAGCTCATCCCTGTCCATATCCTCAAAGTCGTCTATCTTCTCCTGCTCGGCGAGATTCCTCAGTTCGGACGTCGACAGACTTCCAAGATTAACAAGCACCATGTTTCTATTCTCTCCGCACTAACTTTATTAAAAAAACGTGTACTTAGTCAACGAATGAGAGGATATCTTACTGATTCACAAAAAGTGTAAACCTTAAATTGATGGAAAGTCCGTTAATACATGTGCCGATTTATGATTACATAAATTTCTATTTCTTTTCCAAACAAACAATAACCTTTCTCCAGGAGCACTTCCTGTCCCGGAAAAACATATACTTCCGGGACAGAACGGAAGAGCCTTCACTTCTCTTCCGGGAGCGCTCCGAGAAGCTCACGCGCATGCATGAGAGATATCTCGCCCTCATCCCCGCTTAGGAGGCGTGCAGTCTCCTTCACCCTCTCGTCTCCCGTGACTTCCCTGATCGAACTTACGGTTCTGTCGCCGACAGAGGATTTCGAGACAAGGAAGTGAGTGTCCGCGCGCGAAGCTATCTGCGCGAGGTGCGTTATTGTGATAACCTGGTTTCTTCTGCTGAGCTCCCTGAGTTCATCTCCGACAAACGTCGCCACGACTCCTCCGAGTCCAGCGTCGATTTCATCGAAGAGAAGCGTATCGACAGAGGATGAAGAGTTCGAGGACGCCTTGATTGCAAGCATTATCCTGCTGAGCTCTCCTCCCGATGCGCTGTTCTGGATGGGAGATGTCTTCTCTCCCCTGTTCGGGGCTATAAGGTACTCGATACTGTCCTTTCCGAAAGGACCGGGAGCAGTATCTGTCACGGTTATAGTGAAGAGAGCATTCTCCATTCCGAGCTTATGAAGTGTCTCCTCTATCTTCTTCGAGAATACTTCAGCACCCTTTCTCCTCTTTTCACTGAGAACGGAAGCTTTCCTGTCTGTTTCCTTACTGTATTTTTCAACCTTCTTCTCGAGTTCGTTTATACGGCCCGAACTGTCTTCGATGAGAGAGAGCTTCTCTCTGTAGTCGTCAGCAGTCTTGAGTGCTGCTTCGACACTTCCTCCATAGCGGCGTTTGAGGCGCTGGATAAGCGAGAGGCGGGAGTTCATCTCCTCTATCTCCTCCTCGCTGAAGGAGAGCGACGAGCAGTAGTCACGCGCAGTCTCGAAGATGTCGTCTATTTCGATGACGGAGGAATCGAGCCGCGAGACGAGGCTCTCCAGCCCCTCGTCCTTACGTCCCGCCTTCTCGAGAGAGGAATAGGCAGACGAGAGAAGGGAACGCGCAGAATTGAGGTCGCTCACCGTGTTCTGCACTGAAGACGCAAGAAACTCGCTGTTGGCTTCCTTCTTCAGTTTCTCCCTGAGTTCATCCTCCTCGCCTTCCCTGAGTCCGGCCTTCTCGATTTCCGAGAGGCAGTAGGACATGTAGTCCTCCTCTTCCTTCGAGGACTCGACTATTCTCCTCGTCTCCTCGAGTTCCTTTTTTGAGTCGATGAGGGCTCTGTAGGATTCAGAGTATGCCGCAAGCTCAGCACCGTCCTTTGCGTAGTCGTCGAGAAGATTACGCAGTACTTCCTTCTTCATGAGGGAATGGTGAGCGTGCTGACTCGAGAAGTCCACAAGATATTCTCCGAGCTCCTCACCTTCCTTTATCGTGACGGGAGTACCGTTGACAGTATAGGTGCTTTTCCCGCCTGTCCTGATTACACGGCGGATTACAATCTCCCCGTCTTCACACTCGATATCCCTTTCGTCAAGCCACGCCTTCACGTCCTTCGACTGAGACTGGAAGACCCCCGAGATCTCGGCTCTGTCTGATCCCTTTCTGACATCCTCCCTGTCGCCTTTGGCGCCGAGGAGGAGCGAAAGCGCTCCGAGAAGTATTGATTTACCCGATCCGGTCTCGCCGGTAATCGCGCTGAGGCCGGATGAGAAGTCGAGGTCCAGGGAATCGATGAGAACGTAGTTCGATACGTGAAGTGACAGGATCATAGGCTATTTCATTTCCCCGCTCCAGTGGAGCTTTTCTCTGATGACTTCGGTGAAGTTACGCTTGAGTGAATTGATAAGTCTTATTCGTTTCGAGTGCATGCGGCAGACTATTCTGTCCTCCTCCTCGAGCTCGAAGTAGAGCTGTCCGTCGACTGTGAGGCATACATGCGTTCTCTGGTTGTCCCTGACAAGGATTGAGATATCCTTGTCTCCCGTGACAAGAGGACGGTTCGAGAGAGCGAAAGGACAGATGGGCGTCACGACTAAAGCGCGCATGTTGTAGTCGAGAATCGGACCGCCCGAGGCGAGTGAATAACCCGTCGAACCCGTAGGTGTTGCGACAATCATTCCGTCGGAGCGGAAGTTTCCGGCAAAGGTATCGTCGATTGAAAGCTGGAGCGACACGACCTTCGCGATTCCGGAGGAACACACGACAGCCTCGTTGAGACCCACTGCATCCCATACCTTCTTTCCTTCTCTGTAGACAGAAACACGGAGCATGAGACGCTCGGAGTAGTTCTTCCCTTCGTTCATGTATAGGGTAAGCGCCTCCTTCCACTCCGCAACCTCTATTTCCGTTATGTAGCCGAATGTTCCGAGGTTTATTGGAAGTACGGTAATACCGTTCTTAATGCACGATCGTGCACAGCAGAGCACTGTGCCGTCTCCGCCGAGAGGAATGACGAGATCCGTATCGGGAGAGAAGACGAGGTTCGTGTTGATGGTCTTTTCGATGAACCTCGTCTCGCATTCGATTCCGATTGACCCGAGATAGCTCTCAATCTCCCGGGCAACTTCTCTACCCTCTGTTTTAATGGACGGAGTGATGATTACCGCCTTTTTAATCGGTCTCTCCATAATCACCTCAATATTCCTATCACTTTCTGAACTGTCTGAATCTCGGCATTCGAAAGGAACGGATAGAGGGGAAAACTCACTCCGCGCGAAAGGTATTCGAAGGCCTTCGGAAATCTGTCGTATCTGTCCTGGTACCTTGCGCCTACAGAAGACGAGAAAGTCTTTCTGACTGTCACCGAGTACTTCTTCGCCATCTCGATGACTTCGTCGGGTCTGTCGTTCGTAACGCAGCTGAAGCCGTATCCGTTGGTCTTGAACTCCAGGTCCGAGGAACCGAAAACCTTAACTCTGCCGCGGCGTCTTGCTTCATCAAGATATATCTTGTAGATGCTGCTCCGTCTCTGGACAATCGACCCGAGTTTCGCAAGCTGCACGATTCCGAGTGCCGCATTCATATCGGGAAGCTCTATATACGGATTGATCTCCTTCTTCATGAGAGCGACGGTCTCCTCATTGTCGGAGAGAATGATTGCACCGCCAGCGGTGGAGACAAGCGAATCCTCCTCTGTCGAAGCTATTACGATATTCCCCGTCTTCCCTGGCTTTGTTTCCGAATACACACTTCCGACAGCCTGTGTGATATCTTCAATCACGGGAACTCCGAGCTCTCTGTACCCTTCTCCGTCAGCTACGAAATTCCCGAGAGGTTCGAAGAGGACGACAGCCTTTATGCTCTCAAGATTCTCCCCGAGGGCCGCCAGCGACGGCATCATATCGTCGTCGACATCAACAAGAAGCGGCTTGATTGCAATTCTTTTGAAGGCATCCAGATAAATCTGTGGCGTGAAGACGCTGAGTGCGACGGTATCTCCCTCACCCAGTCCCAGGGATTTCAGAGCGATTGCTATCGCATCTATGTAAGACCTGAGGGCTACTCCGTCCCTGAGGCCGATGTAATCTGCATATGCTTTGACGAATGCCCTCTTCTTCTCTCCCGGTCCGATCTTCTCGTCTACCATGGTCTGAAGTACGGCATCCATATCCTTACGGAACAATGAAGGCTTGAAAAAAGATATCTGCGCCATATGCGTACTATAACATAAAGAAAAAGAATTATCGATAAAAAAGAAACCTGCAGAACAGAGCGGTTTATCGATAACAAACTAAAGAGGAAGGGAAAGAGTCGGGAATTCCACCTCATCTCTTACAAACGTCGCCATATATGCGGGGAAATAGATGATCTTTCCGTCTTTTTCAACATTGCCGGGAGCAAAAACATACGCTTCTTCGACTCCGTATTCCTCAGTTGATACCGTCTTGCTTATCGCGCTGTGCGTACGATAATCCTTACCGCTCTTGACCTCTATCGGAACGACAGATCCTCCGTGTTCTATGACGAAGTCAAGTTCGCCGATGTTGTGACTGCAGTAGAAATACACCGGATAGCCGTGACTGTTGAGCTCCTGAGCGACGAAGTTCTCATACACTCCTCCGAGATTGAGTTTCGCCTCCGCGAACAGAAGTTTCGATCTGAAGATGTTCCCGTACTGGCTTGTGAGAAGACCGACATCCGAGGAATAGAGTTTGAGGAGGCTGCTCTTCTCATTCTGTCTGAGGGCAATCCTCGGCTCCGTCACGTTTGTCGCAGCAATCGCGACTCCCGCATACTTAAGCCAGAGGAAGCTGCTTTCAAGTTTCTCGAATCTCAGCTTCTGCTGGATGTCACAGTAGTTGAATCTCTTGTTCTGTTTTAAAAGCTGGGACGGAATCTGGTCATATATTGCATTCAGCATGAGCTTCTTGTCTTCAGTCTCATACTGAGTGAAGTCTACCTTGTACTGTTTTATGATGTTTTTCTGTATGACCGTGACTTCCCCGACATTCCCCCTCTCGACGTAAGCCTCGACTGCCGCCGGCATGCCGCCGATTACAAGATACCTTGTAAGATGATTCATCATCCTGGTGTTTACCACATCTGGTACTGCGACTCTTTTCTCATAGCAGTCCCTGAGCTCTGCGATGACTTCTTCGGTCACACCGCTTGCCCTTATGAATTCCTCAAAGTCCAGAGGATACATGTCATATTCATCAAGATATCCGACGGGAGCGGATCTAAGGTTCCTGAGTTCCACCCCCAGCAGCGATCCGCTCAAGATGAACTTTATCCTTCCGTCGTCGACCCAGAACTTGATTTTCGTCATTATATCCGGATACTTCTGAACTTCATCAATGAACAGGTATGTCTCGTTGTCTACAAAGGAGAAGTCGGTAAGTGCCGACAGGTTGAACTTCAGATCGTCTAAAGTCAAGGAAAGCTCGAGTGCTCTCACGTACTCGGGATTAAGAATAAGATTGATTTCCAAATACCTGCAGCCGTTCTCATTGAGGCATTTTCGAATCGAGAACGTCTTACCCACCTGTCTTCCGCCGCTTATAAGACAGGCCCTCCGGGGATTACGGATCCATTCGTTGATGTATTTTTCTGCCTTCCGCTCAAGCATAACTATCTCCTTAGAAATAGATGTTAGAAATCAATTCGCACTTTTGCAACGAAATTTATAGTAAAAAACGCACTTTAGCATCAATTTTCAAGCTAAATTCCGCACTTTTGCAAGGGTGTAGATAATTTTCTTCGGTAAAAGCTATTCGCGAGGCATCTTGATGACTTC
>CAVFVX010000102.1:0-9270 GCA_963626075.1 Acutalibacteraceae bacterium | reverse complement strand
CCTTCTTTTATTCCATGCCTCCGCAGTCCGGACAAGCCGCGGTGCACTGATTCCAGATTACGTCGGGAGACTCAGTCTTCCGACCATTATCTATTACGGAAGATAATGTTAAATTAAAGGCTTCTTAAAAGCAAGGGAATTGTTCGCGAAAAACAATCGCTTCACATAAAAGAGATTGATTTCTCTGTAATCATGAGCCTCTTCTTTTCAGCTTATGCGCAGAAAGAAAAGAGGAAAACGACATATACGGCAATATTGCAGAAAAACCTTCCTCCGGGATTTCCCGGTTCACTTCCTTCTTCCGGTGCTGTAAACTCTCTCCAGAGGAGACAGACAATGCCGGATGAAAAAGTAAGGATAGCGATAGCCGGAGCGGGAGAAAGGGGACGGAACGCCTATGGAAGGGAACTGGTGAAGATGAAGGACAGGGTAATCGTCACCGCCGTCGCGGACACGGATGCGGAGAGACTCCGCCTTGCCGGCGATATGTTCGGTATTCCCTCTTCCATGAGATTTCATTCCGCCGAGGAGATGCTCTCCCGCGGCAGGCTTGCAGACGCAGTCTTCATCTGCACGCAGGACTGCCAGCATGTGAGCCAGGCTGTCGCGGCATTGAGAAAGGGCTATGACGTGCTCCTCGAGAAGCCGGTGTCTCCGGACCTGGAGGACCTCAGAAAGATAGTCCGTGTACAGAAGGAGACGGGGCGCCGTGTCGTCGTCTGCCATGTCCTCCGGTACACGCCGTTCTTTCAGACGATAAAGAAGACGATAGAGAGCGGAAGGCTCGGAGAAGTAGTGGCAATCCAGGCTCTGGAGAATGTCTGTTACTGGCACCAGGCACATTCGTATGTCAGAGGCAACTGGAGGCGGGAAGAGGAGACGAGTCCGATGATTCTTGCCAAGTGCTGTCATGACCTCGATTACCTTGTCTGGCTTTCGGGAAGGAAGTGCGAGCGTGTCTCCTCGTTCGGCTCTCTCATGTACTTCAGACCGGAGAACGCCCCCGAAGGAGCAGCACTCAGGTGCACGGAGTGCAGGGCGAAGGAGAGCTGTCCCTACGACGCGGAGAAGATCTACCTTACTAATCCGGAGACGGGAATCCTTCACGGCAACACCGGATGGCCCGTGGAGGTGCTGGCGGAGAATCCGACGGAGGAGAAGATACGCCCTGCTCTCGAAAGAGGCCCCTACGGAAGGTGCGTCTTCCACTGTGACAACGATGTCGTCGACCACCAGACTGTCAATATGGAGATGGAAGGCGGCGTGACGCTGACGCTGACGATGAGCGCCTTCACGTCAAACGGCGGAAGGGAGATAAAGGTGATGGGAACCCTGGGAGACATCAAAGGTGACATGAACGAGAACAGGATACGCATCACCCGCTTCGGTGAGAAGACGGAAGAGATTGATCTCTCCCGGGTGGAGAAGGATGATGCGGGCCACGGAGGAGGGGACGCGCTCCTTGTGGATGAGTTCATCTCCCTTCTCGAGGGAAAGGAGCCGGACGACACCGTCACGACTCTCGAGAGAAGCGTGGAGAGCCATCTCATTGCAATCGCGGCAGAGAGAAGCCGCCATTCGGGAGGTGCGGCTGTCGAGATAGCGCCTCTCCGGGGCTGATTTGTTTTTCCGGGCGGAGCCGCTCAAGGATGTATCCTCTCCTGGCCCAGAGCGTGAAGATGTCCTCGTCTTCGCCGACGGCGGCTTTGTATTCTCCGGGCTCGTTGTCCCTCAGCCAGACGCGTTTCTCCTCGATTTTGCGCCGCACTTCCGTCGTGTCGAACCCGGAATACTTCTCGGCGGCGAGTACTATGTTCACGATGTCGTTTCCGCTGATGTGGACGTCGGCGTTCACGTATTTGTCGAAGCCCCGTCTGTTCTTTTCCGTTCTGAGCTTCTCTTTGTATGAGATGTAGATGTAGTCATCCTTGAAGAGATGGTTCTCCTCGCAATAGGTGTAATCCATATCGACAATTCCCGATGTTCTGAGGAAGCCTGTCATGTACCAGATGGAGCGGCTGTGTATGGGGATGTACCACTCCGGCATGTCCGCGTCCGTAAGTTTCGTCGGGTACGTTCCTTCGGAGTAGAGATAGGGATTACCCGTATCGAGTGTCTCCCTTATGCGATTTCCGAATTTTCCGTGAGGATAGATGTCTGCGGCTACTCTCTTCTTTCTCATATGTCCTCTTGTGTGCCCTTTATGGAGTTTCTGTCCCCGAAATGAACACTTTTTGTCATTCTTTGTTTCGTTCTTATAATTTCTTATAATATAACAGATTCCACTGACAGGTGTAAAGGGGCTGAGGGGGGTATCTGAATGAGTGGTGCTTCGTAGAGGTGAGGCTTTTCTCTCCGGAATCGGAAATGCGGGGAAACAGGGCGGAAATATCCTGCGGAGGCGGATGAGCTATGTGTTTTCCGCCGTCTCTTCCGACGATTTTGACAATGGAGAGAAAAATATAGATTGAGGGTAGTGATTATTTTAGAAAAAATTAATAATATGTTCACGCTCCGAGAGTTGAAAAGAAGAAACTCCGGGTGTTTAAACTGGTAACAAGGAGAAAAATATGGATATCGATTTGAAAGCCTATGGTATCACAGGAACAAAGGAAATCGTTTACAACCCTTCCTATGAAATGCTCTATGAAGAAGAGATGAAGGGAAGCCTCACGGGCTATGAGAAGGGCCAGGAGACAGAGCTCGGTGCAGTCAACGTCATGACAGGCATCTACACAGGCCGCTCCCCGAAGGACAAGTTCATCGTCGTCGATGAGAACTCCAAGGACACTGTCTGGTGGACAACAGAGGGTTACAAGAACGACAACCATCCGCTCAGCGAGGATTCATGGAAGAAGGTCAAGGAGATTGCAGTCAAGGAACTCTCGAACAAGAGACTCTTCGTCGTCGATGCATACTGCGGTGCCAACAAGGACACGAGAATGGCTATCCGTTTCATCATGGAAGTCGCTTGGCAGGCACACTTCGTAAGAAACATGTTCATCAAGCCTTCCGAGGAAGAACTCAAGACATTCAAGCCCGACTTCGTCGTATATACGGCATCCAAGGCCAAGGTCGAGAACTACAAGGAACTCGGACTCAACAGCGAGACAGCAGTCGTCTTCAACATCACATCACGCGAACAGGTCATCATCAACACATGGTACGGCGGTGAGATGAAGAAGGGTATGTTCTCCATGATGAACTACTACCTCCCGCTCAAGGGAATCGCATCCATGCACTGCTCTGCAAACACGGACATGAACGGCGAGAACACAGCTATCTTCTTCGGTCTTTCCGGAACAGGCAAGACAACTCTCTCCACAGACCCGAAGAGACTCCTCATCGGTGATGACGAGCACGGCTGGGACGACAACGGTGTCTTCAACTTCGAAGGCGGCTGCTATGCCAAGGTCATCAACCTCGACAAGGACAGCGAACCGGACATCTACAACGCAATCAGAAGAGACGCTCTCCTCGAGAACGTCACAGTCGACAAGAACGGCAAGATCGACTTCGCAGACAAGTCCGTCACGGAGAATACACGTGTTTCCTATCCTATCGACCACATCGAGAAGATCGTAAAGCCGATTTCCCACGGACCCGCTGCAAAGAACGTCATCTTCCTCTCGGCAGATGCATTCGGCGTTCTTCCTCCCGTATCGATTCTCACACCGGAACAGACAAAGTACTACTTCCTCTCCGGCTTCACAGCAAAGCTTGCAGGTACAGAGAGAGGTATCACGGAGCCTACTCCGACATTCTCCGCATGCTTCGGCCAGGCATTCCTCGAGCTGCCTCCTACAAAGTATGCTGAAGAGCTCGTGAAGAAGATGGAGAAGAGCGGTGCAAAGGCTTATCTCGTCAACACCGGATGGAACGGAACAGGCAAGAGAATCTCCATCAAGGATACAAGAGGCATCATCGATGCTATCCTCGACGGCGCTATCCTCACTGCTCCCACGAAGAAGATTCCGTACTTCAACTTCGAAGTACCGACAGCTCTCCCCGGAGTCGATCCCGCTATCCTCGATCCGAGAGATACATACAAGAACAGTGCAGACTGGGAAGCAAAGGCAAAGGATCTTTCTGCAAGATTCATCAAGAACTTTGCAAAGTACGAGACATCTGCAGAAGGCAAGGCTCTCGTTGCAGCCGGCCCGCAGCTCTGATTGCCGCACGGTCATCACTTTCAAGGCAGTTCCTTACGGGGGCTGCCTTATTCTTTTGCCCAAAGACGAGGTAGTTGAAACTAACTCAGAGAGTATCTATCATGTGTCCGTCTTATGGAGGCATGAAAATGTACGAAACAAAGGCGAATATAGACGGCATGATGTGCTCGATGTGCACGAGCCATGTCAACGACTGCATCAGACAGAACTTCAGCGTGAAGAGCGTGAAGGCCACGCTGAAGAACAACGGTGAAACCACAATCCTCAGCGAGACTCCGATTGACGAGGAGAAGCTGAGGGAAGCACTCGGAAAACTCGGCTACAGGCTTACGGGGTTCTGCCAGAAGGAAGCCGAGATCAAGAAGGGCCTCTTCGGATTGCTGAAGAAGTAGTAATCTCTTCATTCAACGGAAGTCGGGGAATCCGCTGCCCGCTCACATATATATATATATATCTTTATCTTTCCGTTATGCTCCGTTCTAGGGCATAACCTGTTCTGTCACTATCCTCATGGCAGTTTATCACTGCAGCGCAGAGAAGCCGCAGATACAACGGAGAGCTTCTGACTATCCGTCTTGTTTCTCCCTTGTCAAACGTTCTTTCTCCCAAATCGGGGGTCATTTTGGGAGAAAAAGGCGTGTTGTTGTTGGGAGATTATTCTGTACTGTGTTTAAGCTTTAATATTACAGTTTGATGATAAAACTTATTCTATGGGATTTTATCTTGAAAAAATGCAGAAAAAATGTAAAAAAATCATTTAAAAGTTGACTAACCTTCTTTTGCCTCATAACATCATTAACAGAGGAGGGAAAGATGCTTCTTCAGTTTGCAGTCAGTAACTATCGTTCTTTCAGAGGTGATGCGGTACTGTCAATGAAGGCCGGTGCCGATTCGTCGATGCGTTCATCTGTCTTTTCCCCGGACGGGAAGAAGAATCTTCTCCCCGTAGCCGCCGTCTACGGAGCAAACGCATCCGGTAAGTCGTCTTTCCTTAATGCAATCGTTCTGATGAGGGAGATGATATGCGGCGAATACCGTTCTCCCGTCAAGGGAGAGAAGCTACCGTACAATCCGTTTGCCTTTACGGAAGAAAGGAAGCCTACTTCCTTTGATGTCATTTTCTATTATAACGGTATAAAGCATTCGTACGGATTTTCCTATGATAGTGAAAGAATATTAAGCGAGTATCTCTATCACTGGCCGAACGGCAGGGAGGCGCTTGTCTTCAGAAGAGACGGTGAGAGCTACAAGTTCCAGGAAGACAGACAGGAACAGATGACACTTGCCGGGCGCACTCCCTACAACAGGCTTTATCTTACTGTGTCGAATGAATGGAACAACAGACAGACGGAAGATGCCTTCCTGTGGTTCAAGACGATGCTGAGGTTCCAGAATGATGCTTCGACAGCATTGTCTACAATCAGACGCGGCAATGGAGAGAAGGACAGCCTTCTCAGGGAGATGCTGACTGCCGACCTTGCGATAGTCGATATGTATTTCCGTAATGACACTCTCTACACAGTGCATAAGGTCGACGGCAGGGAGTATACCCTGTCTTTTGATGAGGAATCGGAAGGTACGAGGAAATTCTTCTCACGTATCGGAATGTGTCTGGAGGCTGTCGAAAGGGGAGAGACAGTACTTGTCGACGAGATATGCTCGAGTCTGCATCCGCTTCTTACAAGACATATTATAGAGATGTTCCAGTCTCCGATTGTGAACAGGAAGCATGCACAGCTGATCTTCACTACTCATGATACCGGCCTCCTGGATCTGAAACTCATGAGAAGAGATGAAATCTGGTTTGCCGAAAGAAACGAAAAATCAATGGAGTCCAGAATCTTTGCTCTGTCGGATTTCTCTCCGCGCAAGGGAGAGAATATAGAGAAGGGATATCTTCTGGGGCGGTTCGGAGCTGTACCGTTCATAGGCGGGGAGGGCGAGTGATGGCTGGAAGAAAGGAAATCAGCAGAAGACCGGTCAAAGGTTTGAAACGCAGGTCAGCTGTATACATCGTCTGTGAGGGAGAGGAGACAGAGGTCAACTATTTCAAGCGGTTCAGACGCCGTCACAGCATTGTGGATGTCATTCCTCTGGTTTCGAAGTACAAGGCTGCCGATAGCCTGGTGAAGAAAGCCCTTACGGTAATCAGACGCAGTGAATACGATCCGCGAGAAGGCGACAGTGTCTGGTGTGTCTTCGACAGGGATGATAATACCGATGCAATGCTTTCCTCTGCAGAAAGAACGGCAGAAGCGGAAAATCTCAGGCTTGCATTCTCCAACCCTTCATTCGAGCTGTGGTTCATTCTCCACTTCTTCGATCACACCGGGCCCATAAGAGATTCCAGGGAAGCTGTCCGCATCCTGAGAAGCAGAGGCGGGATAGAGAAGTATGAAAAGAACGGAGATTATTTCGATATGCTTCTTCCTCTTCAGAATACTGCTGTAGAGAGAGCACGGAAGATTCTGAAGCAGGCGGAGAAGAATGGAAGAAAGGTTCTGTCACGTGCAAGCAACCCTGTGACTACGGTGTCGGAACTTGTGACATTTCTGAATGAACATTGAGCATAATGGATTAAATTCATAATAAGTTATTATTGTATTTTAATAAGTTATAAATTGAATATTTAAATATTTATTGAAAACTCTTGTCTTGTTTCCCTCAAAGAACTATATTCTGACTGAAGACAGAAGGAGAGCGTCCGGATGAGACCTCCTTGTCCTTTTTGCCCTTTTATGGGAGTTGGCTTGATGCCGTGCACTCATGTGCCTTTACGCTCCACCTTCTGGTTCTTCCATGTTATCCTTTTGGCATGAGAAGAATATCCTGCGTACTGTTTCTTATTGTCATCGTTATCGCCGTGTCCTGCTCAACATCGTCTGTCGTCTACGATATCCATCCGGAGAAGACGGAGGAATACCTTCTGGGTTCGTACGAGCTCGCGACGGTATATGCAAAAGGACATGAGGAACTCAGCAGATGCGTTCCAGTCGTCATAACCTGGAAAGGCGGTGATGGACAGTATACATTCATTCTTTCGACTGACAAGGATTTCTCTTCTCCGAGGGTTTACAGAGTTGATGCGAACAGCGTCTCTCTTGAGAACCTCTTTACGGGTATGGAATACTTCTGGCGTGTCGAAGAGACGGGGGAGACGGGAAGTTTCACGGTCTCCGACCATGCTCCGCGCCTGATTTCCGTCGACGGCGTCACCAATTTCAGAGATATCGGGGGATGGATGACGGAGAGCGGAAAGAGGGTGAGACAGGGGCTTCTCTACCGCTCCGCACGCTTCAGCGAGAACAGGACAGCTTCTCCTCTTATTACAGATAAAGGCAGGGAGACGATGGTGAACGACCTCGCGATCCGGACGGAGCTTGACCTGAGGGATACGAAGAACAACGAGTACGGTGGACTTGAAGAAAGCGTAATCGGGGAGGATGTGGAGTATATCCACCTTCCGATGAAGAGCGGCGGTAACTACCTTGTACTCAATCTCTCCGTTCTTCCCGGGCTCTTCGGGATACTCGCCGACGAGGAAAGTTATCCTCTCGTCTTCCACTGCTCGATAGGAACCGACAGAACGGGAGTCGTAGCCTTCCTCGTGAACGGACTCCTTGGAGTCGGGGAGGAAGACCTCTACAGGGATTACCTCCTCTCCAACTTTTCTGATATTTCCGTAATGAGGACTCCGAATGATATCCGGGACTACATAAAATACATGGATAACTACCCTGGAGAGATACTCTCAGAGCGTATAGAGAACTTCCTCATCGCAAACGGAGTGGAGAAGGAGAACATCGAGAAAGTCAGAGAGATTCTTCTTGAGCCCTGAGCTCTGCGATTATCCTTTCCACGGCATCGATGGCCCTGTCAACGGAGAGGTTCTCCTCCGACGGTAGATGGACGAAGACGGCTTTTCTCCCGAGAGCAAGGGAGTTGTAGTAGACGCAGTTGCATACGTAGCGTCCCGGGTCTGTGGACATCGATGCCTTTATTCCGGACGAATTAATGGCATCCGCTATGCGCTCTGTGTCGAATGGTGTTTCGAGAACCGAGGGAGAGCCGGGAATTATCTCATCTCCGTTGTATGTCACTCCGGTGTTGTCGGGAACAGACGCCTTCTTTTCGTTGTAGGCGTATCTTTCGATTGTTATCTCCTTCCTCGAGGCGGCAAGGCCGAGGTGGAGAAAGACGGAGGCGTCGGCATTTCTGACGGCAGAGTAGCATCTGTCGTAGACGACGGGGAGAACGCAGGTCTCTATGTCTTCTCTCTTCTCAAGTACACCGATTACCTTTTCGGTGGGATTGGAACTGTTGGAACCGAATGCACCGAATCCCGTGACAACTGTTTTCTTCATGGTCCGATTATATATCACAAACGGGGACAAGACGACAGATGTAAACCGATTAAGTTGAATAATTTTATTTATATTAAGAAGTTAACATCTATTATTATGAATGATAATCTGATAGAATAAAACTGATGATTTTATATGTCGATGAAACTGAAAGCCCAGAATACTTCATAGTCACCGGCCTCCTCGTAAATTCAAGGAAGGATATTGAATCTGTTTACAAGCATTTTAGAAAAAGTGTGTTGAGGATTCAGATTCCACGCAAGATGAAAGCTCGAATATTCACGGAATTCAAGTCTACGCTACTCGATAAAGACTATAAAAACGTAAAGATACGAATGCTTGAAGAGCTGAACAAGATACATCATTGTGTTATTTATTCATGTGCTCTTAAGAAGGATGAAAAGTTCATTCAGCAGGATAAGGAAGCAACATATATCAAATCGATTTCAAGAATAGCCGAATCATGTGAAGATACAGTTGATGTCTTCTTTGACAGATTTAGGCTTCCGGCATTTGAACAGAGCATTGTTAGAAATCTGAAATGTCTCCCTAATGTCGAGAATGTGGAGGCTGTGGATTCTCAGAAGGAGATTGGAATACAGTTTGCGGATAATCTCTGCAGTGTTATCAGACTTAATCGAACCGGATTCGATAATTTTAACTTCTTTTCATTGATAGAAAAATATGTAAAAGAGGTTTGACACATCAGAAAAAAGACAGTAAATTAAGATTGT
>CAVFVX010000101.1:0-9356 GCA_963626075.1 Acutalibacteraceae bacterium | reverse complement strand
GTCGTATGTGGTGTTCATACTCTTCTGTTTAGCCCGAAAACGGAGAAATAAAAAAAACGGCGTGGCGGTTTTATTTACTTTTACACTGAGGAAGGACCATAATCCACGTTTGATGAAAAAAACGATTCTTATTCTTCTGGCTCTTCTCTCCTTAATGCCTCTTGCTGCCACAGTCAGCGTCGAAGGCGCGACGGGACTGAGCTATAATATGACGGCCGACGGTTCTCCGAAGGTCTTCGGAGACCTGACAGTCACGTACGATGACTGGTCACTCTATATGGAATACAAGTACAAGAACACCTTCACGGCAGATATCCAGTACAAAAGCACGGAGGGAATACTCAACCACCAGGCGAACGTCTTCTCCCGCTGGATAGTAAAGGAAGGCGGCTTCACGGCGGCAAGCTACATGCTGATTCTCAATCTGGGTGTGAAGGGCTTCTACTTCAATCTCGGTCTCGGCGTCGAGGGCGCCGTGTCCTACTCGCCGTATTCGACGGAGCCTCTCTTCATCCTCAGCCCGCAGGCGAGGGTGAGACTGGGCTACAATGGCGACATCTTCGGTGTCTGCCTCTTTTTAGAAGACAACTACCGCAGTGAGAAGGAGTGGAACGCAAAGACATCCGCAGGAGTCGATTTCTCCTTCGCAATCTCTCAAAAGGACACCATTCTATTCACCGTTTCCGCAACCTCGTGCGAAGTCCTGATGGATCCCTATCGCATTCTCTATTCTTCACGAATCAGAGCGGGCTACAGGAGGGTTTTATGAGAAAGCTTGTCTATCTTTCATTGATTGTCGTCCTATGCCTTGTCTCGTGCTCGGCACCCGTCTTCAATCCCTTCCAGTTCACGTCGAACCCCTTCCTCGTGAAGACCGTCATAAGTGATGAGGTCATTGCTTCGTCAGACACCGTCTCCTTCTCCGTGACGACGGACAACCACTTCGACCGCGACAACTCCACCTGGTTCAACGAGAACTACTATGCTTTCCTGGAGGCAAGGAAATATCCGTTTGCCATCACACTCGGCGACCTCACCGACACGGGCGTCTTCGTCGAGAATGCACTCAGCTTTGCAGAGAAGGTGAAGAGCCTCACGACAAAGAAGTTCTTCACGGCATGCGTGGGTAACCACGACAGACACACCCGGTCCTTCAAGTGGGACAGCGGCGACGAGATGTTCACGTCTGCGGGGTGCTACTACTACGGCACAACGAGTGACGGTAAGCCTCTCCTTGCAATCTACAAGATGGACAACTCCTACGACTGCATCACGGACCAGCAGTTCGAGTACCTGGAGGAGGCACTGAAGCAGGAGACTGCAGTCTACCGCATGATAATCATCCACGAGAACGTGACGACGGGAAGCAGTCTCAATCCGACACTCGTCATCTTCGGCCTCTCCTCGAGCGAAGCCAACAGACTCTACAGGATAATGAGCGAGAACGGAGTGGGGCTCATACTCTCGGGCCACAACCACTGCGGCAACATCGAGTACCATCTTTCGGACACACTGGGGGAGCTCAACCTCGCTGCCTACCACCGGAAGAACGGCACAATCCTCGACATGGAGAGCGAAGGCTGGTGGTATGACTTCTCGCTTTCGGTCTCCGACGGCTCCGTCGTAATCACGGGCTACAAGGCCGAGAAGAGCGAGGCTGCGAAGACCTGGAATTTCCGGCTTCCCGAGAACAGATAGCTTATTTCCCTCTTTCCTCTCCGGAGAGAGGGATTTTTCCGCTCCGAAGAGCGAAAAAATGAATATTTAGCGTGTAAGTCACTTGTTTATAAATACTAATTGTTTAAAATATCACGTTGGTAATTCAAACAAGAGGTATTGTATGGATACAATTCTTATAACGCTGGCAGTAGCAATGATTGCCGGACTCATGATGAGCAGACTTGCAAAGCTCGTCCAGCTCCCGGCCGTCACGGCTTATCTTGTGGCGGGTCTTCTGATCGGACCCTATTTTCTCGGCAGACTCGGCATCGACGGACTCGGATTCCCGACTCTCGAATACGTCGGTTCCTTCGATATCATATCCCAGACGGCACTTGGCTTCATCGCCTTCGCCATCGGAAACGAATTCAGGCTCAAGGACCTCGAGAGCATGGGAAAGGCTGCAATCACAGTCGGTATTCTCCAGGCTGTGATTACGACAATCGTCGTCGACATCGCACTCTGCGCCCTTCACTTCATTGCGCCTTCCGTTCTTTCCCTCTCCTCCGCAATCACGCTCGGTGCAATCGCAGCTGCAACTGCTCCCGCGGCAACGCTCATGGTTGTCAGACAGTACAAGGCAGAGGGACCTCTGACGAAGCTCCTCTTAATGGTCGTCGCCATCGATGACGCAGTGGGCCTCGTGCTCTTCTCTGTCTCCTTCGGTATTGCTTCCGCACTCGAGACTGGTACGGCAAGCGTCGTTACAATCATTCTGGAGCCTGTTCTCGAAATCGGAATGTCGTTCGTGCTCGGCGCATTCTGCGGATGGCTCCTGAACGTTCTCGAGAAGTTCTTCCATTCGAGGAGCAAGAGACTTGCACTTGCAGTTGCATTCGTCTTCTTCCTCGTCGGCTTCTCGGACAAGGAGTTCAATATCGGAGGTGTGGTGACACTCAAGTTCTCGCTCCTCCTCGTATGCATGATCACGGGTACCGTCTTCTGCAACATCTGCGAGACGAGCCTCGAACTCATGGACAGGGTGGAGAGATGGACGGGCCCGCTTAACATGCTCTTCTTCGTTCTCAGCGGAGCCGAGCTCAATCTCTCGATTCTCCTCAATCCGACTGTCATTCTCATCGGTGTCGTATTCATCGTATTCAGAAGCATCGGTAAGATCAGCGGCGCATACATCTCCTGCCGCCTCGAGCATACGAGCGAGAACATACAGAAGCACCTCGGAATCACACTTCTGCCGCAGGCGGGGGTTGCACTGGGTATGGCGCTTACAGCGGCAAACCTCTCCGACGGCGCAGTCGTGAGGAGCGTTGTCCTCTTCGCCGTACTTGTCTATGAGCTTGTCGGACCGACGCTCACGAAGCGCAGCCTTACTCTTGCCGGAGAAATCAAGCCGGAGGGAAGAAAATCCTCGCGTACCGTCAACAGTGCTGACAACAAGGACGCTTTTACAGTAAAATAACGCATGCCTTACATTACACAGGACTTACGCATTGATGATATAAGAAGCATAAGGAGCCCCGAGGAACTCGGAGCTCTCTTTCCACTTCTTGAAGAGGACAGGAAGAGAATCTGCGCATTCCGCGATAGCGTCATCGACATCATCACCGGAAGGGACCGGCGTATGCTCGCCATTGTCGGCCCGTGCTCGATTCACGACCCGGCGGCCGCAGTGGAATATGCGGGAAAGCTGAAGACACTGAGTGAAGAGGTGAGCGACGAATTCTTCGTGATCATGCGTACCTACTTCGAGAAGCCGCGTACGGCCCTGGGCTGGAAGGGACTCATAACAGACCCGTACATGGATGAGTCCTACGACATCGACAAGGGACTCGAAATATGCCGGCGCCTTCTCCTCGACATCACCAGAATCGGACTTCCCGTAGGATGCGAGGTACTCGACCCGATTGTTCCGCAGTACACGGACGAGCTCATGAGCTGGTCGAGTATAGGGGCGAGGACCACCGAGAGCCAGACTCACCGTGCAGTCTCCTCGGGACTCTCGGTTCCCGTGGGCTTCAAGAACAGCACCTCGGGCGACTATTCGGCTGCGATAAACGCAGCACGCAGCGCCCGCAGCGGGGCGGCATTCATCGGTGTCCAGCGTAACGGCGAGATAGCCCGCTATATGACGAAGGGCAATCCCTATACCCACATAATACTCCGCGGCGGTGTCCACGGCCCGAACTATCATGAGAACGATGTGGAGGCTGCGGAGGAGGACATGAGAAAGGCCGGACTTGATCCCAGGATCGTCATCGACTGTTCTCACGCGAACTCCAACAAGGACTATACACGGCAGAAGAGAGTCCTGAGGTCCGTAATCGACCAGAAGGCATGGGGTAACGAATCAATCAAAGGCTTCATGCTCGAGAGCAACCTCTTCGAGGGAAGCCAGAAAATTCCGTCGGACCTGAGGGAGCTCAGGTACGGTGTCTCCGTAACAGACGCCTGCATAGGATGGGACGAGACGGAGAGAATCATGAAACATGCTGCATCCATTCTCAGGGAGAGCAGAAAACGCGGAGCGGAGGATATTCTATGACGAAAGCAATTATTCTTCTTGCCGAAGGCTTCGAGGAGTGCGAGGCACTCTGCCCGGGCGATGTGCTGAAGAGGGGAGGTGTCAGCGTTACGTATGCCTCCGTCGGCGACAGAAGCGTCGCATCATCACACGGAGTGAAGATGACAGCCGACACGGTCCTGAGCAGCAAGACACTCGAGGAGGACTGGGATATCGTATTCCTCCCGGGAGGAATGCCGGGAGCGAAGAATCTTGCTGCGTCCCCGATAGTGAGGAAGCTTCTCCTCACTCAGAACGAGAAGGCGAAGACTGTCGCGGCAATATGCGCGTCTCCCGCCGTTGTACTCGGACCGCTGGGACTTCTCGACGGACGGAAGGCAACGGTATTCCCCGGCTGTGAGAGTTACTATCCCGGTTTCAGCTTCTCTTCCGACGGCGTTGTCGTCAGCGGCAATGTAGTCACTGCCAAGAGTGCGGGCTGGGCTTTTGACCTGGGCCTGAAGCTTCTTGAGATTACACAGGGCAGGGAGACAGCGGAAAAAGTGAAAAATCAGATTTACTACAAGGAAGGACAGAACATATGAGTCAGTTTCCCGTCGATTACAGACCCAAGTTGAATCTCCATGAGACGGAGAGGGCGATAAAGGCCGTAAAGGACACATTCGAAAAGGAACTCAGCTCGGCTCTCAGGCTGAGAAGAGTCACATCACCTCTCTTTGTCGAGAGCGGAAGCGGAATCAACGACGACCTCAACGGCGTCGAGAGACCGGTATCTTTCCCGGTGAAGAACCTCGCTGAGAAGAAGATGGAAATCGTCCAGTCTCTTGCAAAGTGGAAGAGAATGGCGCTCGCAGACCTCTCGTACCCCGCGGGGCTCGGGCTCTATACGGACATGAACGCCCTGCGGCCCGATGACGACATCGATGCAATCCACTCGATATACGTCGACCAGTGGGACTGGGAGAAGGTGATGGGAGAAGGCGAGAGGAATCTCGAGTATCTCAAGGAGACTGTAAGAACAATCTACGGCGCTCTCAAGAGAACTGCGTTCACAGTCGAGGAACTCTATCCCGAACTCGAGGATTACCTTCCCGAGGACATAACCTTCGTTCATACTGAGGACCTCGCGGCGGAGTACCCGGAACTCAGTCCGGAGAAGAGGGAAGTAGAGGCTGCAAGGAAGTACGGCGCAGTATTTCTAATCGGAATCGGCTACGGCAATCCCCCGCACTCGGGACGTGCCCCCGACTACGACGACTGGTCAACCGGGACCGAAGGCGGAAAGCACGGTCTCAACGGTGACATCATCGTATGGGACAGAGTGAGAGAAAGCAGTCTCGAGCTTTCGAGTATGGGAATCCGTGTCGATGCCGAAGCGCTGAAGCGCCAGCTGAAGATCCGTGGAACGGAGGAGAGAGCATCACTCTACTGGCATTCGCGACTTCTCAAGGGCGAATTCCCGCAGACAATCGGAGGCGGTATCGGACAGTCGAGACTCTGCATGTTCCTTCTTCAGAAGGCACATATCGGAGAAGTCCAGGCATCCGTGTGGCCGAAGGAAGTCTACGAGGAAGCAAAGAGTCACGAGACACACCTCTTCTGATTTCATATTCAGACAAGAAAGAGAGCCGGTTTCACGCCGGCTCTCATACGTATGTCATCCTGAATCCCTCAGGCCTTCTTTATGATTGTCTTGTAGAATTCGACTCCCTTCGGAAGTGAATCGACGAACATGTTCTCGTTGAGGCCGTGTATGGACTCAAGCTGCTGTCTGTCGATGTAGAGAGGAGCGAACCTGAGAGCGTTCTCCGTGAGGGGAGAATAGAAGTACGCATCGGTACCGCCCGTCATTATGTACGGAACGGGATTGACGCCGGGGTAGACCTCTCCGAGTGTCTCTTCCACCAGTTTGAACGGACGCTGTGTGAAGTCAACGGCCTTCTGGGGCTCCATGCAGCCGGAATAATCTGCTTCGAGGTCGTACTTCCTGAGGTACGGCTCGAGGATTTTCTTTGTCTCTTCGACTCCCTGGTGCTGGATGAAACGTGTGTTGATGTTCACCCATGCCTTCTCGGGAAGTACGTTCTTTCCCTTCGATCCTCCGCACATCGTGAAGGCCATAGTAGTTCGTGTCATGGCCGCAGCCTTCGGCGATGCGGATGGAAGAATCTTTGCAAGTGCCGGCTTGAGGGCTCTGGCATGCCTCATCGCAAAGCCAAGGGCACCGGACGTGTGCTTACCCAGTCTTGAGAACATCTCGATGAGGGCGGGGCTGAATTCGACGGTATTGGGGTTGTTCTTTTCTATGTCCGTAATGAATGCCGCGATTCTCGCCATTGCCGTATTCCTTCCGGGAGCGGAGGCATGTCCTCCGTTCGATTTTGCGGTGACTACGATGTTTCCCGTTCCCTTCTCGACAGTTCCGATCATGGCAAAGCGTCCCTTGACGCCGGGCATCGGCTCGTCGACGATCATGCCGCCTTCGTCCATCAGGAACATGAGATGAACGCCCTGACTCTTTAGGTATTCGACGGTCTTCGGTGCTCCGCTTCCCTGTACTTCCTCAGTAGAGGAGGAAGCGATGTAGACGTCGCCCGAGGGAGTATAGCCTTCCTCAAGAAGCTCTTCGACGCTCTGGAAGATGCACATCAGGGAGCCCTTCGTGTCGACGGTTCCCCGTCCCCAGACTCTGCCGTCTGTTATTTTTCCGCTGAAGGGAGGCTCCTTCCAGTCTCCTTCGGCGGGAACGACATCCTGGTGGCTCATGAAGAGAATCGGTTCACGCTTTCCCTCTCCATTCCACTTTATGAGGATGGAGGAGTCGATGTACTTCACATCGAGTCTGCTGAATACAAGGGGGAATAATTCCTTCAGTGTCTCATGGAATCTGTCGAACTTCTCCGTGTTGGGCTTTCCGATTTCGGAGACTGTTTCAATCTGTATCATCCGGGAGAGTTTCTCTCCGTAGTAAAGTGCATCCTTCATTATTTCTTCTCCTTCAGCATTCCCTTCCTGTACATGAAGTAGCTGATTCCTATCGCGAGCGCTCCGACGATGATCATCGTTGTCGTCGTCTGGCTGATGAGAGCAGGGAAGAGGTAGCAGAGAATCGTCATGAACATGATCGGGATGATTGCAAGCGTCCAGCTCTTCGAGAAGTACTGCACTCCGAGTGCTCCGAAGAGTGCCGGAAGCAGGTTGTCGAATGCGGGCTTTATGGTCGGGTTGTTCAGAATCGGGGTGAGTGGAATGAGGAGTACGACTCCCACGCATATTACGAGCATCGTCACAAGTGACGATACTGCAACTGCGAGCGTCGTGATGACGCTGTCCTCCGGCGTTCCCGCCTGCGTCCCCGCAATCTCACGCGCAGAGTATGCGCAGGGAAGCTTCATGTTGATGATGTTTCCCGTGATGAACGAGAGATACGAAGCTCCCGCTCCGAGAATCGGAACGTAGATCAGGAATTCCACGATACATACCGGAAGGTACGTCAGACCTACCTTTATCATGCCGTTCGTCCAGCCCTTCCAGTTGATGGAGGTGTGGAGAATTGCCGAGAAGATGAACGGGACGGCGAAGAGCAGTCCTATTCCTATTGAATTCATTATGATTCCGCTTCTGTGTACGGATTTCTCGAAATCAGAGTAATCGAATTTGTCCATGCCGTCCTCCTTACGAGAAGATGATTGCACTGGCCATGCCGACCAGCATCGAGAGGGAAAGCGAGAAGTTCTCGAGCCACTTGTGCCCCTTCTTCTCGAAGTACATGCATACTGCCATTGTGATTCCCGCGAAGACTGCGCTGGTGAGGGGAATGAAGGTCGTTCCCTTTACGGCCTGCGCGATGTATGAACCGATGAAGTTGCCGCAGAAGCCGATGAACATGCTGACCATCGCCCAGTTGGCAAAGCCCTTGCCGCCGTTCTTTTTCGCCGGAGCGTTCAGAACCCTGTTGCATTTTCTGCTGTAGAAGGGGCAGAGGAATATCGTGAGGAGGACTCCCCAGCAGATACCTCCCGTCATTACGGCGAGTATCGTGACGAGGTTCTCGGTGGTGAGGACGGAGGAGTTGAGTTCGACGCCCATGCCCTGTGCTGCAGCCTCTGCTGCAATGGCCTCGTAGGAGAGGTTGCCGACGACGCTGAGCCTGAGCCACGATGTCGGAACTCCGAGGCTTCCCGAGAGTGCGATGACGCCCAGGAGTATCGAGACGGCTGGGAGCAGCGTGAAGAGAGCGGATGACGTAATCGTCCTCTTCAGGTCCGCTCTGTCCATTCCGAGCTTTATGCCGGCACGGTAGAATTTGATGATGAAGAACATGCAGCTGCCCGCAATGAACAGAAGTACGCCTCCGACCACAAGATAAAGGGCCGATGAATTAGCAAGACTGAGGTAATCCATAGAAGCCTCCTTTATTGGAAATACTACATTTCAGTCTAGACTCATTACCCCCTTCAGTACAAGTAGGTTCGTTCATTTTACATACAGAATGTTTAAAATTGACATAAGAAGTTACAATGATAACAATATTGCTTGAAGACTCTTCTAAGCGCGGCTCTTTATCTGCATCTTCAGCCGGCTTATTCTATGAACAGGAGGGTGGTTTCCGGTGAAAGGCCGGCCCCCGAATCGAATCTCAAAAATGAAACCGTTTCTAAGGGGCAGTCAGGAACGGTCATTTTTTCCGACAGCATAATTGCAATTATAACGATGGTCAGTGACTACTTCATGGCATGTCATTATAAAGCACCTTCTTTCTCTTCAGTTTTCACGTCAAATCAGGAAGTAACACCTCCCGATACCTGTCTTCCAATAAATACCGGAGGCCAACCGTCCACCGCGCCACAGGTGTACCCGATAATGAGAATAGCACGAGGAGAAGTGCGAAAAGTGGCCGGAAAGTGACTTTTTTTTTCAGGAAAAGGAAGTGAAATCGTATTGGCTGGAGTCTTTCTTTTCCGATGAAAGTGGAATATATTAAGGTTAAGAGAGGCCACCCGGTGAACGGCCAGCCCTCGGTTACGTTATTTATTCAATGCCGTTTCCAAGTAGTTGTTGGAAGCGGTTATTTCTTTTCAGAGATCATAATACAAATCATAACAATGGTGAGAGTCACCATCACAGCTTCATTGTCAAAACCTTTCCGGCGGAA
>CAVFVX010000100.1:0-9451 GCA_963626075.1 Acutalibacteraceae bacterium | reverse complement strand
CTCTTCCCCGATGACGTTAAGATGTTTGTGAATATCGGCGGCGCCTCCGTTAATGCCGGAACGAGCAGCTATACCCTAGATTTTCCGCAGGGGCTGGTGCTCGATGCTCCTCCGATTCCCGAAGGTGATGAGATAGGCCTCAACTATGAATTCGCTGCTCGTGGTATTCCCGTTCTTAATCTTCTCAATGTGAAGAAGCTCTGTCAGGAGAATAATCTTCCTTTTGATCCTGTTCCTCTTCCGACAGCAGAGAGTGTCGACAGTACAGTATCTGTCAGTTATTCAAAGCCTCTTATTGCTGTCTTCCTCTCTCTTTTTGCTCTCGTGCTTGCCGTAGCTATTGCCGATTCTTTGAGACGGCGGAAATCTGTCTGAGTCGACGTCAGACAGACATCTGAAGCTGAACTTCGGCTTTCTTCTGCTGACCTGTGGATTTCTGTTTCTAACCTGCGGATTTTTACTCCTAGCTAGCGGGTTATCGCTCTTGGCTTGTGGATTTACGCCATTAACCTGCGGATTTTTGCTTCTACCCTCGTGATTTTGTTTTCAACCCCCTTTCCCCTAGGTGTTATTTAGGTTCTATGCGGGATGTGAATATGACGAGACGAATTTCATCCGTCGATGACTTCCTGGAATGTTGGGTCGGGGAGGAAGATTTTTGATAATTATCCGACAGTTTGCTCTGAAAATGTAAACGTTTTTATATGGCGGATGCTGGATTTTGAAAAATGGAAGTTGTTGAAATAGAATAAGATATAAAAGTGATGTTAAGAAAAATGGGTTCGGAATTTGGGCTGAAAAGAAATTTTCATAATTTGCAATGTAAACGTTGACATACGGAAAATCTGTGCTATTCTTAAGCCGTAAAAACGAAAAAACTACAAAAGGAGTACCTTATATGAAGAAGTTTTTAGTTACTCTGATGCTTATCTGTTCTGTTGTTTCTCTCTTTGCGAATGCTACAAAGGAAACAACAGCTGCTGCTTCTACGGCAGCTGTAAGCCAGGAAGAGATCGATCAGGTCGGCGGAAAGCCCTTTGAGAACACCGTCAAGATCACGTTCATGAATTCCAAGCCGGAAATCACGGAAGCTCTCGAGAAGGGCGCAAAGGAATTCGGCGAGAAGTTCAATGTCGAGATTGAAATCTTCGAGACTTCATCTCCTGTCGACGTAATCGCACAGAGATATGCCGCGGGCGATGCTCCGACTATCATCCTTGCCGACTACGCGAACATCAGGGATCTCGGCGGCGAGAAGCTTGCCGACCTTTCAGATGAGAAGTGGGTAAGCGTGGGCGGCGAGTCTCTCGGTGTCGTCATGGACGGTAAGGTCTACGGTATGCCCGTCACTGTCGAAGCTACATGTCTCATCTACAACAAGACTGCTATTGAAAAGACCGTCGGCAGGGAATTCGATCCTTCCGAGATTGCCACTCTCGACGGCTTCAAGGCTCTTATCGAGGAACTCAAGGCAGGCGGTATGGAATACCCGGTTGTCCTCAACTCGGAAG
Source organism: Acutalibacteraceae bacterium (assembly GCA_963626075.1). Taxonomy (GTDB): domain Bacteria; phylum Spirochaetota; class Spirochaetia; order Sphaerochaetales; family Sphaerochaetaceae; genus Ornithospirochaeta. Next base: position 7,940 of record CAVFVX010000100.1, on the reverse strand, counting down.
ACTGGTCTGTCGGTCACAAGACTTATCAGTGGATCTATGCTTACCAGGACGGAACAGCCGAGGGTGCAATGGCATTCCTGAAGGACGTATATGACGGCAAGACGACTTTCGAAGACAACGCTGTGTTCAACGCCATCATGGATACCTTCGATGTTCTCGTTGCAAACAACATCAACCACAATGACCCGCTCGCAGCTGACTATGACCTCAACGCAAGCTACGTGGCTGAAGGCGAGGCTGCATTCTGGCTCAACGGAACATGGGCATGGCCCGATTTCGAGCCGTATGCTTCCGACGACTCTGAATACGGTATTGCAGGTTTCCCGATCAACGGTAATGAAAAGGTCGAGGGCAAGGCATTCGGAGCTGCTACGAAGTTCATCGGTATCGACAAGGTCGACAACAGCGAAGAACAGCAGACAGCTGCAAAGATGTTCCTCAACTGGCTCGTATTCACGGATGACGGACAGTCCTGCCTCGTCAACGACTGCGGTATTGCTCCCGCATTCACGAACATCACGCTCGAGCTCACAAACCCGTTCAACATCGGTCTCAAGAAGATGATCGACACAGGTATGCTCGCAGAGGGTGTCAACTACATGCCTTCCGACCACAGAAGCACACTGGCCGCAAACCTCCAGGCTTACGTTGCAGGCAAGTCGGACAGAGCAACAACGGCAGCTCTCCTTGACAACTACTGGAAGACACATCTTCCGACCCTTCTTTAACCTTTTATCAATCCCCAGGTGGCGGTGGAAACGCCGCCACCACTGAAAGTGAGGCTTCTCATGGCACTGAATAACAGCAAACGCAGGAATCTGCTCTTATTTCTATCATTCGTAGGACCGGCACTTCTGTTCTTCATCCTGGTCTTCATGCTGCCGTTCTTCTACGGTATCTACCTGATATTCACGGACTGGAACGGATATTCTTCAGTGAAGAACTTCGTGGGCCTCAGGAACTTCATAACCGTCTTCACGGACACGAGCTTCTGGAAGTCGATGGGGAACACCATTGTCTATTCCCTGATTTCAGTCGTCACGATCAACGTAGTGGGCTTCGCTCTGGCGTACCTTCTCACAAGCGGTATAAGGGGACAGAACTTCTTCCGTGCCTGTCTCTTCATACCGAACCTCATCGGAGGCCTCATCCTCGGCTACATCTGGCAGTTCATCTTCAGCCGTGTGATGGTCAACCTCTATTCATATTTTCCTCTTGAAATATTCAGACAGTCATGGCTGTCATCGCCCTCGAGGGCAATGGCCGCAATGATAATAGTTACGACCTGGCAGTATTCGGGCTACGTACTTCTCATCTATATAGCGGGCTTCATCGGAATTCCCCAGGATATGATTGAAGCCGCAAGAATCGACGGCGCGAAGGAACGCACCATAACGTGGAAGATCCGCATTCCCATGATGGTTCCCTCCTTTGTCGTGAGCATGTTCCTTTCCCTCACGAGGACATTCAAGGTCTACGACCTCAACCTTTCCCTTACGGGAGGCGGACCGTATGACTCGACAAAGCTCGCGGCAATGCACATCTACACGAAGGCGTTCGAGGAGCAGCAGTACGGCGTCGGACAGGCTGAAGCCCTGATCATGTTCGTCGTCATGGCCGCCATCGCACTGACTCAGACCTATCTCGGAAAGAGAAAGGAAACGGAGATCTGACCATGGAAAAGAAAAAGAAATCCACAGGAAAATTCATCGGGGCAATCGTAATTTCCGTAATCTATCTCCTTCCGTTCGTCATGGTGATGGTCAACTCCCTCAAAAGGAAGGTGAGCATCGTGAAGTATCCTCTGCTTCTTGTTGATGAACAGGGCGTGCAGTGGGTCAACTACAAGAATGCCGTCGAGAAGATGAACTTTCTCCAGTCATTCGGAAACAGCATCGTGATCACTGTCTTCAGTGTCCTGATTCTCGTCGTCTTTTCATCTATGGCAGCCTACTTCCTCGTGAGACACGAGAAGTGGAAGGCATCGAAGATAACATTCTCCGTGTTCCTTCTCTCGATGGCTGTTCCGTTCCAGGTCGTCATGATTCCTCTCATCTCAATCTACGGGGGAACGCTCCATGTCCTGAACTCACGTCTGACTCTGATCCTCATGAACTTCGGCTTCGGTGTCGCCATGTGTACGTTCATGTTCCACGGCTTCATCAGGACAAGCGTGCCCGTTTCTCTCGAGGAGGCTGCGAAGATCGACGGCTGCAATCAGTACGGAATCTTCTTCAGAATCGTATTCCCGCTCCTCAAGCCTATCATCTCGACTGTCGTCATCCTCGAATCCCTTGGCTTCTGGAACGACTATCTTCTTCCGTCCCTTGTTCTCACACAGAAGAAGCTCTATACGCTTCCTCTCGCGATAAGAACCTTCTACGGCACATTCTCGAATGATTATGGTAATATCATGGCGGGACTCATACTGTCGATGCTGCCCATCATCATTCTGTATATCTTCCTTCAGAAGTATATCATCGGCGGTGTAGTAGCCGGCGCAGTCAAGTCCTGACAGGAGAGATGTATGTCAACGATAATAGATGTGGCAAAGGAAGCAGGGGTATCCACTGCAACGGTATCGAGAGTGATCAATTCAAGTCCGTCACTCAACGAGGACACCAAAGCCCGGGTCCTGAGGGCGATGGAGAAGCTCAGTTACAATCCCAATACCATTGCACGTTCTCTCGTGAAGGGCCGCAATGAGACGATCGGACTGCTGATTCCCAATCTCACGAGCCCGTTCTGGACGACGCTTGCCTACGAGATAGAGAAGGCCGTCATTCTCCGTAACTGGAATCTGATGATTATGTCGACTCCGAAGGACAGAGACGGTTACATAAAGACCTACAACAAGCTTGCCGGCTCGATGGTGAGCGGAATCATTTCCTGTTATGTGAACGACTGCGAGGACTTCGTCCATCAGTCGAAGATTCCGACTGTGAGCATCAGCAATGCCAACTGTTCGCCGTCCGTATCCTCGAACGACGAGCAGGGCGGACTCTTTGCGACGAGGCATCTGATATCGCGGGGATGCAAGTACATCATACATATAAGCGGCGAGCTTGTCGGAAGAAGATCGGCGGATGCGAGAACGTATTCCTTCATCAGTGAATGCGAGAGGCAGGGAATCAGGTACAAGGTCTACCAGGTTCCCTTCGAGAAGCAGAAGGAGAATGATTACGGCTCGGTAATCAGCAGCATCTTCTACGACAATACCGGCTTCGACGGAATATTCGCATCCAACGACATCGTTGCAAGCCTCTGCCTTTCCACCTCTCTTTCCCTGGGATACAGGGTTCCGGAAGACATAAAGATAATCGGCTACGACGACATTCCCGTCAGCAGCATGATCTATCCTCCTCTCACCACGATAAGACAGAACTACACGCTTCTCGCGTCGGCTGCCGTCCAGACGGTGTTCGACCTCATAGACGGGAAGACAGTACCGGACAAGCAGGAATTTCCGATTGAGCTGGTAACAAGAAAAACGACTTAGGAGTTTCAGATGTCAAGGAAAATATCGAATCAGATAATGCTTATCACCTATGCGGACTGCATGGGGAAGAACCTCAAGGATCTTTCCTCCGTCCTTGAGAAGTATTTCGGCAATGCCATCGGCGGTGTCCATATCCTCCCGTTCTTCCCGTCTACTGCAGACAGGGGCTTTGCTCCCACTACATACCGTGAGGTCGACCCCGCCTTCGGAAGCTGGGACGACATCAAGCGCATAGGCGACAGGTACTACCTGATGTGCGACTACATGATCAACCATCTTTCTTCGGGAAGTGATATCTTCAGAGATTTCCTCGAGAAGAAGGATGATTCAAAGTACAGGGATTTCTTCATCCGCTACAAGGACTTCTGGTCTAAGGGAGAACCCACCGATGAAGACATCGCAATCATGTACAGACGCAAGGAGATTCCCTGGATCGAAGCCGAATTCAAGGACGGCTCAAAGGAGAAGCTCTGGACGACATTCAGCGACTATCAGATAGACATCAATCAGTATTCGGATGCCGCAAGGAAATTCCACAGGGACAATCTGAGATTCCTCGCTTCTATGGGATTCTCGCTTATCCGCCTGGACGCCGTCGCCTATGCCGCAAAGCGGGAAGGCACAAGCTGCTTCTTCGCCGAGCCCGAGATCTGGGATATCTTCTCCGAGTGCGACAGGGACCTCGAGGGAACGGACTCCGTGGTCCTGCCCGAGATACACGAGAATTACTTCCTGCAGCAGAAGGTCGAGGAGAAGGGCTATTACATCTATGATTTCCAGCTTCCGATGCTCCTTTTAAATGCCATCTATTTCGGACGTACGACATATCTCAAGAACTGGCTGAGGATCTGTCCCCACAAACAGTTCACGACTCTCGACACCCACGACGGCATCGGAGTCGTCGACTGCAGATACCTCATGCCCGATGAGGAGCTTCTGAGGACTAGAAAGCACTGCTTCGACATAAACCCGGATGTACTTCCGATGTACAGAAGGGCAAAGCAGAAGATCGAACTCGACAAGTTCGACACATACCAGATCAACTGCACGTACTACTCCGCATGCGGAGAGAACGACGACGCATATTTCCTTGCACGTGCCGTCCAGTTCTTCGCTCCCGGAATCCCGCAGGTGTACTATGTCGGAGCCTTTGCGGGCAGGAACGACTTTGAATTCTACAACAGGACCTTCCAGAACAGGGATGTCAACAGGCACTACTATACGCTCGAGGAACTCGAGACGGAATCGCAGCGTCCCGTGGTAAGGAAGCTCAGGAGACTGATGGAGCTCAGGAGCAGTCATCCCGCATTCAACGGTGAGTACACGCTCCTTCCGAGTGACAATTCGTCTCTCAGAATCCAGTGGAAGAACGGACTCGAGTACGCTGTCCTCTCTGTCTGTTTCAGAACGTACGAGACAAAGATCATCTATACCGAAAGAGGAGAGGAGAAGATTTTCTGATATGAGAAGGCTGCTTGTCATTTCGTCTGATGCACAGGTCGGAGAAGACCTGGAGTATCTTGGGAGGAAGGAAAACTTCAGAAAGTATCTCGGAGGCGGGGCTGTAGTTAAGAACGTCAGCTCCATTTATCCGTCGGTGACGTTTCCGGCACATGCCACGATGATGACGGGATGCTATCCCGTTCATCACGGCGTGACTTCGAATTCGCAGTTCCCGGCATTCGAGGAGCCCGTCCCCTGGACATGGTTCTCGTCTTTCCTCAAGTGTGATGATATATTCCACAGCGCAAAGCGTGCAGGACTCTCGACGGCGGCAGTGCTCTGGCCCGTGACGGCAGGCAGCGACGCCATCGACTATCATATTCCCGATTACTGGGCTCAGGGTAATGAGACCACAGAGGATGCCTTCAGACGCACGGGCTCGATCGAGGAGGTAATCGACATCGTCGAGAAGCACAGGAGCATAGTCGAAGGCAGATGGCAGACTCATCCCTGCAGGGACGAGTTCGGCATTCTCTGTGCGCGTGACATCATACTCGAGTTTGCACCGGATGTGATGTTCGTTCATCCTGCCAACATCGATGCCGCAAGACATGAGAACGGAGTCTTCGGTCCTCATATAGAGAAGGCGCTGGATGACCTCGACAGATGGATCGGCCTTCTCGGCAGTGCTCTCGAAGAGAAAGGAATCCTCAGTGAAACTGATATCTTCCTTGTCAGCGACCACGGTCAGATGGATGTGAGAAGGAACATCGGACTAAATGTGCTCTTCAGGGAAAAGGGATGGATAACCCTCGACGGAAAGGGTGAGATAACGGACTGGAAGGTCTACTGCCTCTCGAACGGCATGTCGGCCCTGATTTACGTTAAGGACAAGAAAGATATCCCGGAGGTTAAGAAATACCTCGAGGGCCTCCTCGAAGAGGGACTCTTCGGCTTCTCCGCCGTCATCCCGGAGGAGACGGCAAGAAAGAATGACCATCTCGGCGGGGACTTCGCCTTCGTCCTGGAGACAGACGGCTACACAGCCTTCGGCGACTATTACCAGCGTCCTCTTGTCCGTCCTCTCGATAACCATGACTACCGTTTCGGAAGGGCGACGCACGGCTATCATCCGTCAAAGGGACCTCAGCCGATGATTGCGGCAAAAGGCCCCCATATTAAGGAAGGTGCCTTTGTGGACGGAAGCCATATCGTGAACGAGACACCGACATACGCAAAGATCCTTTCCCTCGATATCAAGTGCGACGGAAAGCCGATAGACGGAATACTGAAGTAGGAGGCCGGAATGCCGCTTTTCAGAACATCATTCATCTCGTATTACCTTAAGAGAAACATCAATGTGAACGTGTTCTGCCCCGGGCTTCTTCCTTCCGAGGTTGATGCCGGAGTGAAGACGCATAAGGTGAAGGACAGGTATCCCGTGCTGTACCTTCTTCACGGCTACTGGGGCAGCGAGAACTCATGGCTTGAGTACACCTCCGTTGCCCGCTATGCCGAGGAGATGCAGATATGCATCGTCACATTCGCCGGCGAGAACAACAGCTATGTCGATATGTCGGACTTCAGAAGCGATGTCTCAAAGAAGATGTTCTCTCCCGATTACTACGACTTCATAGAGAACGAGCTTCCCGATTACGTCAGAAGCTGGTTCCCCGTATCCCACAGGATGGAAGATACGTATATCGCAGGGCTTTCGATGGGAGGTTACGGCTCTCTCATTCACGGACTTGCACACTACAGAAAATACAGGGCTGTGGGAGCGTTCTCCCCTCCGACAACACTTACACAGGGACGCTTCGGAGACTACACGAAGTTTACTAAGGCAATGAAGGAGAAGTACGAGCCCCTCGAAGTAATAAGAAAGGCCAAAGCTCTTCCTTCCTTCTACTACTCCTACGGTGACAAGGATTACATGGTCGGCATCCAGGATATGTTTGAAGAAGAGCTCGGGAAAATGAATATTCCTCACACCTTCCATAAGGTAGAAGGTTACGGCCATGAATGGGCGCTCTGGGACAAAGAGCTTGAAAGATTCCTGCTCTGGCTTCCCCGAACGGATGCCTACGCCGGCAGTCCGAGACGCTCCGTATAAGCATAAACAGAATCTTCTCGGAGAAGAGATATCAGAGGCAGAGCCGCAAAGCTCTGCCTCGTTCCGTGATATTAGGTGCGCATAAACTTCGGTATGTTCTCTGTTTGAGCCTGCAGCTCCAGGTCCGATTTAACAAGAGCAACCATATCGCAATCTGACATAGGAAAACACGGAGAGCGTACTCGTACGGTTTTGCGAAAAAACAGAAAGGGCTTGCGAATGTTTTTTTTTATAGTATTTTGTTACAAATATAACAAAATTGGAGGATATATGAAGAAAACAGCTGCAGTACTGATTACAGCACTTCTCGTTTTATTCTTTTTCGTATCCTGTGGAAATGACCCGTTTTTCCATAAGGTTACTTTCGATACTGTTGATGGCAGCGAGGTCGCTAGCCAGATTGTCCGTGATGGAGAAAAGCTTGAAAAGCCAGGTGACCCGACAAAGGAAGGTTATATTTTCGTAAGATGGTCGACTGAGAAGGATGGCGAAACAGAATTTGATTTTTCAACTGGAATTTCCGGGGATATGACAATATATGCCGTATGGAAAGTGGAGGAGGATTCAGGTTCAGAAACGCCGACCCCTACTCCGACGCCGACTCCAACCCCGACTCCTACGCCGGCGCCAACTCCTGTTGCTAAAACCATCAATATCACATATGACCTTAATGGAGGCAAACTGCCGGAGGGTAAAACAAACCCTGATACGGCAACAGAAGGTGAATCTGTTACATTGGAAGATGCTACAAAAGACAGTACATCCGGTACAGAATCCAACTATTCTATCCCGGATACTATTATGGTATGCGACACTGCCACTGTGACAAGGACATATACCTTCAAGGGCTGGAAGGTTGAAGGTGCAGATGATTCCACAGCAGCC
>CAVFVX010000099.1:0-9508 GCA_963626075.1 Acutalibacteraceae bacterium | reverse complement strand
GTAACTATTCTTTTCATAAATACCTCAAAAATTCTCAGAATTTGTAATCTGATTATAAGAAATTCTAGAAAATACTTATGAAAAGATAAAGATATTTTCCGTATTCTGAGGTGCATTTGCTGCCTTTTTCGTATTAGTCAGCCTTGCTGACTAAGCGAAATCAGACAATATGTACGGTTATCTGCATACAGAAAACAGAATCCTCTCTGTGCACGGCCTGGCGGAAAGTGCCTACAGCAGATACGTCATATATACCGGAAGGTAGACGATTCCGTCTTCCTCCCTGTAGTCGGACGTGTGGATGACGTACGGGACATTCAGAGCTTCCGCATACTTCTTCCTGAACTTGTTGAGCGACGAAAGAGTGTAGTTCTTCCCTGATTTCACTTCCAGCGGAGATATGTTGTGCCTGCTGCTTATCCTGGTCTTTGCAGTGAGGAAGTCTATCTCCATGCGGGAGGAAGCATCGTTGCGGGATGAAGATGCATAGAAGTACAGCTTATGTCCCGCTGCCGTCAGAGCCTGGGCCACGGCATTCTCCATGACCATTCCCAGATTCACTTCAAGCTTGTCGAAGAGGATTTTCCTGTAGATTTCCTCACTCACAATCTGTTTCTCGTCGAAGATATGACTCAGAAGAAGTCCCGTGTCAGAGAGGTAGCACTTCATGAGTGTCCGTCCCCTGTTCAGATTCAGGCCGATGTTCGGTTCCGTGGTATTGAAACACGGATTGACAATCATTGCATCAGTCAGCCAGAACACGGAATCCTGGTAATCTTCGTATGCTGCTCCCTTCTTAAGTGATGAGAGCCTGAAGTGCCTGTTCTGATTCTTCATCTGGGACGGGATTTCGTCGAATACCGCTTCGGTCTTCAGTGCATAGCTTCCGGCATGTTTCCTGATATCCTCCCTGTAGAGTGTCAGTATTCTTCTTTTCTCCCTGTCGACAGCTTTGAAATCCCTGTCGGACGTATTGAAGTATCTGTCGACGGCCTGCGGCATTCCGCCGACGATGATGTACTGTCTGAAGAGATCCATCGCCTTGCGGTGCAGTGCCTGCCCGAGAGGCCTCCTCTCCGTGAAGGATGAACGTATGAGGCCGATCATCTCCTCCTCTCCCGCGGCAGTGAGGAATTCCTCATAGTCCATGGGATACATATTGATTGTATCCTCCTCTGAGGGAATCAGAATGTCCTTTACGTGTTCACGTATTGAAATCAGGGCTCCCGTCTCTATGTAGTCATAGCGGCCGTCTGCGACAAGATACTTTATCGCACTCCTGGCCCTCGGACAGCGCTGGACTTCGTCGAATATGATGAGGGACTCGCGCTCATGAAGCGCTGTCCCGTAATATGCCTTCAGCTTCAGGAAGAGTGTATCGAGGTCGTTGAGGTAGTGGTCGAAAAGACCCTTTACATCATCATCGGCCTTATTGAAGTCTATGAGGATATATGACCTGTACTCCTTCTTTGCAAATTCTTCTACTATATAGCTTTTTCCAACTCTTCCGGCACCCTGCACAAGAAGGGCGCTCTGTCCTTTTGATGTGTTCTTCCACTCCAGGAGGGAATCATATATCTTACGTTTCATAATCAGATGATAAACCACAAATCGCGATTTTTGAAGAGCCGATTCTGCCATAAATCAAGATTTTTCAAAGGCCTATTTTGCAACAAATCACGATTTTCAGTACGAAGGCAATACTATCTGAAAGATATCGTTGTACTAGTTAAGGGAGGTATCAGCTCCGTCAGACCCCGGATGACGAACATGTGTACTGCTTATTCTGTTGGTAAAGAAACGGCAAAGAGCACAATATTTAACAAAAATCATGTTGCAATCACAACGGTTCTCCTTCATAATCGGTACTGAAGGAGATGTGTTGGGGTACGCCTTGTACTGCATATTCGGAAGCTTTTATGCATGACTGCCGTTTACAGTTTGCAAAAAAGCTTTTCTGCAGTCAGAGGGGGCATGAAAACAGGAGGGGCTGCGACTCGTCAGAGTCCAGGAAACGCCGGAGGCGACTTTACGACAATCCAATTGTAGAAACAAGCTGAAAGATGTCCGTCAACGCAGATTATTTCTGTGACAGGGGGTGGTTTTCGGCTTTTCGGATGGACGAGGAAAGAAAAAGAGCTGTTCTCTGAGAACGGCAGAAGGAAAAAGAGGGACTGGAAAACAGGAGGAACTGGTATGAGAAAAAGGAGTCTTGCTGTCTTATTGATACTGGCAGTATGTATTGCGTCACTCGTCGCGCGCGGGGTCAGCGAGGAGAATACGCCGGCGGCAGTCACGGAGCCTGTGGAACATGAAGGAGTGACACTCATGGACGCACAGCGCGATTATGCGGCGCTGATAGAACTCGTAAGCGAGAGGTATCCCGAGATAAACATCGAGATCGAGCCCTACAGGGGGCGCAACATGTCGGCATACTGCAAGCAGCAGCTTGAGACGGGAATCATGCCCGATATCTACTCGACGACGCAGGCATGGGACGAGAAGTATCAGAAGGAGAACCTCATCGACCTCAGCCGGTACCCGGTAACCGAGCTCTACAACGACGCGAGACTCTCGGAATACATCGTGGACGGCGGAGTCTATCTCCTTCCGTTCGACTTCACGATTACGGGATTCCTGTGCAACAAGTCCCTTCTCGAGCGTAACGGCATTGCGGTGCCTCAGAGCTTCAACGAGATGAAGAACGTCACTATTCCGGCTCTCAGGGAGAAGGGAATCAAGGTTTCGGCATGTCTACTCGACCTCCCGGGCTCTGCATTCAACTACTTCTTCAACGCATGTGCGGGTGAATTCATGAACCTTGCTTCCGGAAGAAAGTGGAGAACGGCCTTCAGCGACCTCAGCAGCGATACCTGGGCAAGTAACAACGAAGGTCTTAAGGCATGCATCGAGTATTTCCAGGAGTGGATTGACTGCGGTCTCATAACCTACGCCGACAACAGCAGCGAATACTCCGCAGTGCTCGGCGAATTCACGGAAGGCAACACGGCATTCCTCATCGGAACCGTAAAGCAGTTCTCGCAGTATGCTGACGGAACGGGTGACCAGTACGTACTCGTACCCTGGTATTCCTCCGACGGCGAGAACAACACGTACATCACAAGCCCGACACGTTTCTACGGCCTGAACAAGGAACTTCTCGAGCCGGGTAACGAGCAGAAATTAGAGGATGCACTCCATGTACTGGAGGTTCTCTCCACAAACGAAGGCTACTATGCCATGAACGGTGAGAACTCCACAAACCTCTGCTCCATAAAGGGCTTCAAACTCAGTTCTGATTCTCCCTACGTGGAAGCTGCCGAGAGCGCAAACCGCGGCTATGCCATGAACCTCGTCTATACGGGATGGGACGGTTTCCTCGTACCCGTCGGAGAGGCAATACTGAGCTGGATAAAGGGAGAGAGCACGGGCGAAGAGGTGCTTGAAGTATTCGACAGCACAAAGAAGACTCTGAGAGACTCCGGTGCCACCGTCTACGCAACGGTGACGGAAGAGCTCGACACAGTACAGGCTGCACAGCTCTCGGGACAGATGTTCATGGAGGCGACGGGTGCGGACGCAGCTCTCATCTCCTACAATGTCTACAACCCGGAGATCAACGCCCTCATGGAGAACAGCTACGGTGCAAACGGCTCTATTCTCCCGGGAGAACTGACGGAGGAATACATCACGATCTTCCTTCCCACGGGCTGGTATGATACTCTTCAGACACTCGAGAGAACGGGGAGCGAGATCAGGGCGATGGCTGAAGCCGGAGCAGATACCCGCAACACGGGCTATCATTATCCCTATGTGTACATGACCGCCGACGGAAAGCCGCTCGAGGATGATGTGACATATACCGTTGTCATCTGCGGCCACAACAGAAGCGAGAGAAGCACTCTCGGTCTCCACGACACAGGCATTGTCGGTCTGGATGCTGCAAAGGAATACCTTCTGAAGGTGGGAGTAGTATCTTCCGAGACACTGGATGATTCCCTTGTGCAGTACATCGGAAGAGCCGGGGAGTAAGAGAAAATGAAGAAGATGCAGCGGAATTTATCCGGATTCTACAGAATCACTTCCACCATAGTGCTCTGCGCCGTGGTGGGACTCTGTGCATTCGCGGGTATTCTTCTGCTGTATCAGTATACATCAGAGCAGATGTACCATGAATCCGTCTCCCAGCTCGTGGAGATAAGCGACCAGCTTTTCGAGAAGCTCGATGTCCAGATTGACATCCAGTGGGGATATCTCGAGAAGCTCTCCGAGACGATTGAGACGGCGGGAACAATGACGAGAGCGGAGCTTTCCGAGGAAATCAGACACACCGAGGACGACCTCTCTCCCGTCGGCACGCAGATTTATCTCCGCGTCATAACGGATGACGGTCACTACTATACGGATGAAGGCCGCCAGGGAATGTGGACGGGCTACGACAGCCTTTCCGGAACGGAGAAACAGAGCTTCCTGCTTTCCAACTGGCTCGAGGACGAGACCTACATGGCCTTCGCTCTGAAGGCAGACGGAGACGTGACGGTTGACGGACACAGAGTCGAGTACCTCGTGCTTCTGAGAACCATGGAGGACATGCAGCCGTTCTTCCATTCCAGCGCATTCGACGGGCGCAACGTCGCATACATCATCAACTACGACGGCTTCGTTCTCTCGTCAGACGGAGAACTCGAAGGAATCGACTTCGAGGGAAAGAACGTGTACCACAGGATGGAGGAGCAGATCTACCCTCACGTGGAGAGCTTCGCCGCCGTGAGGGAGATGGGGGACCCGTCTGGAACGGTCTGTACGGACGTGATCATCAACGGAGAGAAGTACTACCTTGTCTACAACCGTCTTCCTGACTACGACTGGGCGTCACTCCTTCTGATGTCGGCTTCCGATGTCGCAGTCAGCGCATCGGCCATGGTCTCCTCACTTCTCCAGATATTCATCGTCGTCATCTTCGTTCTCGTAATCCTGATGGGAACGGGTTTCTTCCTGTTGTCACGTATCATACACAGCAGGAAGCTGCTCAACGTCGAGGAGAAGGCAAGACAGAGACTCGAGGAGGAACAGGAGAAGACAGAGGCGGCTCTCGGGGAAGCGAAGAAGGCGACGAAGGCGAAAAGCCAGTTCCTCGCAAACATGTCACACGACATCCGAACGCCTATGAACGCAATCATGGGCGTCACGAGCCTCATGGAGCATGAGGTCGAGAACCCGGAGACCCTCAGGTACTACATCCGCAAGCTCCGCCAGTCCGGCTCCTACATGCTCGGCCTCATCAACGACGTTCTCGACATGAGCAAGATCGAGTCCGGTGACGTGAGCCTCAATCCGGGCTCCGTCAAGCTTGCAGAACAGGTTGGACAGGTCGAGAGCATCATACGCTCCCAGTGCAACGAGAAGGGGCAGGAATTCACTGTCGCCGTGCACGGGATCAGACATGAGTATCTTATCGGGGACAGCATAAGACTGAGGCAGATTCTCCTCAATCTCCTCACGAATGCGGTCAAGTACACTCCCTCCGGAGGCTTTGTCCGCTTTGAAATCGAGGAGAGACCGTGTGAAACGGAGGGAAGTGCGACGTTCTTCATCTCCGTCATCGACAACGGCCACGGAATGAAGCCGGAATTCCTCAAGCATATCTTCGAGCCCTTCACAAGAGAGGTGAGCTCGACTACAAACAAAATACAGGGTACCGGACTCGGAATGAGCATCACGAAGAGCCTCGTGGACCTTATGGGCGGAACGATTACGGTCGAGAGCGAGGTCGACAAGGGCAGCCGCTTCGATGTGACACTCACTCTTCCCGTCGACAGCGAGGCGGAGTATGCGGACGATATAAGATCCGTACTCCTTGTATCGGAAGACGATGTTCTCAGGGAGAATGTCAGGGCGGCTCTCGAGGAAACTCCTGCAGAACTCAGAACATCAAATGCTGTCGAAGATGCTGTTTCACTCCTCTCGGAGAAGCCGGCGGACACTGTGATTCTTTCCGGCTCCATCGATGCGGACAACCTTCCCGATACGGTGAAGAAGATCCGTGATGCTGCACCTCACTCTTCAGTCATCTTCTGCTGTGATACCGCCCCCAGGGAGGATTCGAGCAGGGTACTTGCAGAGAGCGGTGTCGACGGACTCATTGCACGGCCGTTCTTCTATGAGAATCTTGTTGTCGCCATCCGCTCCGCAGGCGGAAGGGAGACTGCGGCGGTTCATGAGAAGGAGCATTCGATTCTCGCGGGAAAGCGCTTCCTGTGCGCCGAGGACAACGCCCTCAACGCCGAGATTCTCGAGGCGCTGTTGAGCCTGCACGGTGCAAGCTGCACCATATGCCCGGACGGTGCGGAGATTGTGAAGACATTCGCGACTGTAAAGCCGGGTGAATATGATGCGATTCTCATGGATGTGCAGATGCCGTCCCTCAACGGACTTGATGCGACACGTGCAATCCGGAGCGGTGACAATCCGCTCGGAAGAACGATTCCGATTATCGCCATGACAGCCAACGCATTCAGCTCGGACGTCGAGGAATGCTACGCGGCGGGCATGGACGCACACCTCTCGAAGCCTATCGATATGACGGCGATGGAGAGAACGGTACATGCGGTGCTGAGTGAAAAATCGAGGGGGGGGGGACTGCCCTGAAATGGCAGTACTGAAAGAAGATAGCACTCTTTCCGTCGTACGGGAACCATACGATAAGGAAGGTGGTGAAATGCACTCCCGGGAGTGCTGAAGAAGAGCAGGGGACAGAGGGGAAATATATCAATGAGGGGTCTTGATGAATTTTACGCAGCAGTCGGAGCTGAGGCAGATGATGTCGTACGACGTCTCGGGGTCGGTGAGAAACTCGTCGTACGTTTCGTTCTGAGATACCGTGAGGACGGTACCTTCAAAAAGCTTGTCGCGGCTCTTGACGATGATGACACGGAAGAGGCATTCCGTGCGGCACACACACTCAAGGGATCCACGGGAACCCTGGGCTTCGAGAGACTCTACAGAGAAGCCTCAACAGTCACAGAAATGCTCCGCCGCGGTGAACTGAAGGCCGCGAAGGCTGCAGTCCCCGCTCTTGAAGCGGAGTACGGACAGGTTATCGCAGCACTGGAGAGACTCGATAAGGCGGTATCTGAAGAGGCGGTGACGGCACTTGCACAGTGAGTACGGTTCCCTGCCTGCATGAAAAGAGAATTATCAAAAGGTAAGGATTTGTCATTCAGGGGCTGTTTCAGCCTCTTTTCCTTACCCGGGAAACAGCAGAAAAGGTGTCATGACTTCAGCCCGGGAAGCATAAGAGTCGGCTTCTCCCGGGGGATGGCAGGTCACTCCTATGAGCATAGAAGACACTATTGAATTCGGCATGGATAAATCAGTAGAATCCGTTCTTTGGAGAAATTCAGATGAAAAACCGAAGAAAAGCCGGAGACAGCACAAATGAGGAGAAGGTCACACTCGGGATACTTGTTATCCTCCTCCTGCTTCTTACGATTACAGGCTGCCAGATACAGAAAGCCAGATACCTCGTCTCATATGAAGTGGACGGTACAATATACCGTTACCAGATGGTAAACGGTGACGACAAGGCAGTACCTCCGTCTGTTGCTCCTGGTAAGTACGGATACGTGTTTTCATGCTGGAGCCTCGACGGCAGGAATGCCTTTGATTTCAATACCGGTATCAACAGCGACATCGAGCTTGTTGCGCTCTGGAATGAAAAGACGAAGTATACGGTCACGTTCTCCTGTGGCGATGGTTTGACGCCGGACAGTTCCGTTCTGGTTTACGAGGGAGAGGAGGCTTCTGTCCCCGACGCTCCCGTCAGAGAAGGCTGGAAATTCACCGGCTGGATCGACGGCGACGGTAACGCCTTCGATTTCTCCACTCCCGTAAAAAGCGACATTACTCTTACCGCTTCACGGAAGAAGCAGTGCACGGTCACGTTCTCCTATGGCGATGGTTCGACGCCGGACAGTTCAATCAGGGTTTACGAGGGGGAGGAGGCTGCTGTCCCCGACAATCCCGTCCGGGTGGGCTGGCGATTCCTCGGCTGGCTCGATGACGACGGTAACACCTTCGATTTTTCCACTCCCGTAAAAGGTGACATGACGCTTACCGCTTCATGGGAGAAGAAGACGCTGTACCTTGTGGAATTCTATGAGAACAAAGCCTCGGAGGAAGCCTACACCATAATGGAAGTCTACGACGGAGACGCTGTTTCAGCTCCTGTGGTCAACCCGACTGGAGAGGGCAGTACCTTCATCTCATGGACTGATGAAAACGGAAAGACGTATGATTTCAGCACTCCCGTGACAAGCCCCCTGAAACTCTACGGCAAGTGGAGCTACAGGGATAAGCTTACCGTTACATACCATCTCTATTACCAGGATCCTTCGGATACAAAGAGTGAAGTCACGATGAAGACAGTTGCCTACAGGGGTGACAGGCTTGAAAAGCCCGAAGATCCTGTAAGATACGGATACAGGTTCGTCAGATGGGTCTGGGACAGTCCGAGAGACAGAGAGGTGGATTTCGGCACTACCACTGTTACCGGCAACTTCAATATCTACGCAGAGTGGAAGGAGAAGACGAAATACACGGTTACCTTCAATTACGGCGAATCCGGACAAACGACGAAGACCGTATATGAAGGAACTGTAATCTCACAGCCGGACGATCCGACGTATGACAAATTCTATTTTGTCATGTGGGCCGGAGAGGACGGAAAGGAGTTCGATTTCGACGAGCCCATCACTTCTGATACAACCATAACCGCAAAGTGGTCCAGGGATGAGATCTACGATATAACATTCGACCATGACAACGGAACCGAGGACACTGTCGTAAGGCTCGGCAAGGACAGTGACCACAAGGTTCCGCGTCCCGAGGATCCGGAGAGGGAAGGACTTGCATTCAAATGCTGGACGCTCAACGGCGAGGAATTCAATTTCGATACCGAGGTTTCCTCCGACCTGACCCTCAAGGCATCGTGGAAGCTGAAGGATTCCTACAGCATCCATGACATCGGGCCCGGCGGAGGATACGTCTTCTATGACAAGGGCGAATATTCCGACGGCTGGAGGTACATGGAAGTTGCCAGGACTTCCATCGGATACTACAAGTTCGGTTTCTACCGCACCGACGGTGAAAACAAGATGGTCGGCACCTCCACTGAAATAGGAACGGGAAAGAGCAATACGGAGAAGATTGTTGCGGCCATGGGCGACGAAGCCTATATGGATAAGGAAGGCGACGAGAAGGCCGGCTATGCCGTTCTGGCATGCTACAAGAAGGATCTCTTCAACAACGGTTACGACGACTGGTTTCTTCC
This sequence comes from Acutalibacteraceae bacterium, assembly GCA_963626075.1. GTDB lineage: Bacteria > Spirochaetota > Spirochaetia > Sphaerochaetales > Sphaerochaetaceae > Ornithospirochaeta. The sequence goes on along the minus strand of CAVFVX010000099.1, from coordinate 177 downwards.
AAGCAAGGATGAGCTGTACCAGATCTACATTAATCTCCACAGACGCTGGAACGTTGAATGGGGCCATGACGCATTCTACTCCAGTTCCGAATACAACGAGAACTACGCATGGTCACAGGATTTCTACTTCGGCTATCAGCATGGATATATAAGAAGTGTAGGGCAGTACATACTTCC
>CAVFVX010000098.1:0-9683 GCA_963626075.1 Acutalibacteraceae bacterium | reverse complement strand
TCCGAAGGAGAGCTTCAGGCTCTGCAGCTGTAGATTCTTCACGTTTTTCTCCGGGAGAATATTAACTGTTAAGGCTCATGTTGCTCAAGACGCGAAGATGAGGAGTACAGACATGGTTTGTCTTTGAAGCCTCTGCATCGGAGTGGAGACTACGGCGATTCTCTTACGACATTGCTGCCTCCGGTCCTGTGTTCAACACTATGCTTCTATCTTATAATCTTCTTCTCCGGTTTGTTCTGCTCTGCAAGGCGTAGTAATGTTTTCTGTGAAAAGAGTTAAAAACACGTGTCTTTTCGGGACAGAAAGAAGAAAACAGCGTGTTCATATGCTGAGTTGACGGTATTCAGTAGTGGGGTGGTGTGGTAGAATTGTTGTGTTATGACGGAGGAGAAATATGACGCTTGAGACGGGAGACTATCTGAGAAAATCGTACCTGATGGATGTTGTTGAGGACCCTGACGAAGGTGGATACGTCGTCTCGTTTCCTTCTCTTCCGGGATGCCTGACATGCGCCGATTCTCTCTCCCGCGCCCTCGAAAATGCTCGGGATGCGAAGAGATCGTGGTTCGAGGCGGCGCTTGAGGACGGGGTTCTCTGAGTCGCTGTTCTCTCTTTGAATCTTTCTTTGTCTTATTTTCTGTGGTTGAATGTGCGCTTCATTTGAATTAAGATTCTCTTGAGGAGTTACAAGTGATTTGCCTTACCCTGTCGGGACCGACACTCAGCAATAATCTCAAGGAAGTAAAGGAAAACAGAAACTTCGTAGATATTCTCGAACTGAGGCTTGATCTTCTCTCTCCCGAGGAGCAGAAGAAGGCATCTCAGTTTCCCTCCCTTGTGGATCTTCCTGTAATCCTCACTTGCAGAAGAGTCGCTGACGGAGGTAGGTGTTCGCTTACCGAAAGAAGCAGACGCAGTCTTATTATCCAGACTCTCGAGAAGGGCTCTTTTGCCTACGTCGACATCGAGGACGATGTGAAGAAGAACGACGTCGAGCTTGCAGCGAGGGAGAAGGGAGTGAAGATAATCCGCTCCTACCACGACTTCGAGAAGGTGCCGGAGGACATATTCTCACGTATTCAGTCACTGTCGAGACGGGGGGATATCGCAAAGATTGCAGTGACTCCGCATTCAATCAGCGACGTCATCACTCTCTTCAGAATCAACAGCGAACTCAGTGACACTCCGAAGATTGTAATCGGTATGGGGGACTGGGGGGTATGTACGCGTATCCTCTACAGGAAGATGGGCTCGATTCTCACCTTCGGTTCGTCGGTATCTACCAAGGCCATCGCTCCCGGTATGATAAGTGTCCGGGACCTCAAGGAACTATACAGAGCCGACAGGGTCGACGATAGAACGGGGATTTACGGCGTTGTCGGAAACCCCGTGATGCATTCGCTCTCTCCGAGAATCCACAATCCCGGCTTCCACGCCATCAACTACAACGCCGTCTATGTTCCGTTCCTTGCGGACTCCATACGCTCCTTCCTCTATCTGGCAGAGTTCCTGAAGCTCAGGGGCTTCTCCGTTACTGTTCCCTTCAAGGTCGATATCCTGAAGTACCTGGGTAACATCACGAGGGAAGTAAAGCAGATCGGATCCTGCAATACCGTAATAAGAGTTCCCGACATGTGGAAGGGAACCAATACGGATTACTACGGCTTTCTGTCTCCAATCGAGGCCGATATTGCCTCCGGCCGTATTAAGAACGCCCTCGTAATAGGTGCGGGCGGTGCTGCCGACGCAATCGTCTGGGCTCTTACGAACAGGGGAGTGAAGGTCGTCATCGTCAACCGCACTCTCGATAACGCAAGGCGGCTCGCGGCAAAGAACAATGCCCAGGCGGATTCTCTTGAGAATGCTTCCAAGTATTCGGGCTGGGCCGACCTGGTGGTGCAGTCGACGAAGGTCGGGCTCTCAAGCCCGAAGGACAATCCCGTGCCCGACTTCGTCTTCACGGGCAGAGAGGTTGCGTATGATATCATATACGAGCCGAGAATGACTGCATTCCTGAAGAATGCCGGGAAGGCTGGATGTACCCTCCATTACGGACTCGAGATGCTCCTGAGCCAGGGGAAATTACAGTTCGAGAGCTTCACGGGCTACCACTATCCGAAGAACGTCGATCCCTTCAGCTGATTATTCCCTTCGGCGCTGACGATACACGCCAGAACTTGCTGATCAACCTTGTTCCTTCTTCCGTTTCGAGTATGTCTCCGTCTGTTGAGACGGGATTCAGTATTTCGGTTCTGTCGTCTGCGTAGAGCACGATGAGACATTCGTCGTTCTTCAATGCTTCTGTCACGATTGTCTTCTTTGCATTGTAGTCAAGTCCGTCTGCCGAGTCGTAGAGTTCTGCCTCCCTGAGTGAGAACGCAAGATGAGACTTCAGGAGTATTCTCTCGAACGGTCCGGGGGCGCTTTCGAGGAGTTTTGTATATTTTGCACTGTCGAAGGGAATCTGTCTCGAGTCTGGAATGCGGCGCTCTTCTTTCAGCGGAAAGCATGTGTTGAATATGCGGGAGGATGAATTAGATTCTGTAAAGGAAGGCCCCTTTATACTTCCGAGCATGCTCACGCCGTACTTTGTAAGGGTCTTCGTCCATTCCTTCACGGAGCCGGAATCGAGGAGGAAGGCTTTATCGGAAAGCTTCTCGATTACGTATTCCTTTATTCCCGGAAGGGTGAAGAGGGAAGAGAATCTTTCCTCGACGACTACCACCGTCCCCCTGATGATTCTTACCTGGCTGTACTCTCTCTCCCAGCTCTCTATCTGGCCTTTTATTCCGTCTCCCACATCGTAGGAGGAATAGGAGGAGAGGATTTCGAGAATATCATTTGTCGTGAGCGATGTGTCGAATGCACGCTTTATCGAATCCTTCGTTATTAACCAGCGAGTTGTATTCGTGTCTGTGGAGACGGGATCAGAGAGGAGGTAGATGTCTCTGTCCCTCGTTCCGGCATAGGTTATCGTGAAGTCGGAGGAGAGTGTGTAGGGGCCTTCGTCATTCTCCTCGAGAGAACAGGACGTGCAGCATCCGTCCTCCTCGTAGAGAATACCGAGATCCATGAAAAGCGCAATGTCGTTTTCGCTTCCGGGAGCGGGTGTGACTCTTTTCAGTTCTTCCGCCTTCAGACCGTTTATGCTTTCGATTATGTAGAGTTCCCTCGATGCGCTTTCCGTGTCCTTTCCGGTAAGCGACGAGATAACGTAGCTCAGTCTGTCGTGGAGCGAAAGCGACATGAAGGCCTGGGATCTTCTTCTGTCGACGGAGCCTTCGCGAGTGAAAAGCGAACGGCTCTCCATGGCTTTTGCGATAAGGTAACTCATCTTCGAGACTGTCTTCGGGTCCATATCGGGAAAGAGTGAGGTCCATCCCTCCTTACGGAAAAACGGGGAGTCGGAGACGGGTGAGGGAAGGGAGAGAGACGAGGCAAGAAGGAAGGCGAAAACAAGCGACGGGTACTTCCGTCTCTTTCTCTTTCCGTCTCCGAAGAGCGGCGAGACGGAAGCGATTTTCCATCCGCTCTCTGTGAGATTCCTGTTTCCGTCTATGAGCCCTAGTACACTCAGGAGTCTCGTATCTGAATCGAGTCCCAGGTGCGCCTTTACGAGCTTTTCCGTTATGTCGTCTCCGAGAAGGGAGAGTTCTTCGTCCTTAAGTATTTTCTCCATAGTGTTCAATCGTGTAACTGTATCCCTGTTCCGAGAGGAACTTCTGACGGTTGGAATTCATCTCCTCTTCTATTGTGTATTCACTCACGAGTGTGTAGAAGTGCGAGTCCCTGTCGTGGGGCCTGAGTATGCGCCCGAGTCTCTGTGCTTCCTCCTGTCTCGAGCCGAAGGTTCCCGAAATCTGGATGGCGACGGTGGCGTCGGGGAGGTCGATTGCGTAGTTCGCAACCTTGCTGACTATGAGTACCTTTATCCTGCCGTTTCTGAAGTCGTCGTAGAGTTCGTCCCTTGTTCTGTTCGGGGTCGAGCCCGTGATGAGAGGGTAGCCGAACTTCTTCTTGAAGTACCCGAGCTGCTCGAGGTACTGGCCGATTATGAGAATCTGCTCGCCTTCGTGCTTCCTGAGTATCTTCTCGGTTACTTCTATCTTTCTGTCGTTGACTGCGGCGATTTTGTATTTAGTCTGTCTTGTGGCGAGAGCGTAGACGAGTTCGTCGTCCTTCTTCAGGGGTACCTTCACTTCGTGGCAGTAGGCCTTTGCGATGAATCCCTTTTCCTCGAGTTCGACCCAGGGAATGTCTATGCGTTTCGGGCCGACAAGGGTGAACACCTCGTCCTCCCGTCCGTCTTCTCTCACGAGTGTCGCCGTGAGCCCCAGGCGGTGCATCGCCTGGATTTCGGATGTAATACTGAAGACGGGGGCGGGGAGCATGTGCACCTCGTCATATATGACAAGGCCCCAGTCGCGAGAGCGGAAGAGTGAGAAGTTCGGGTATTCCTTTATCTCTCTTCCGTCTTCGTCGCTCTTCGTTTCGCTGTATATTAGTACCTGGTAGGTACAGATCGTCACATCCTTTATGTCCTTGCTCTGTCCCGTGTATTCGCCGATTTCGTTATCAGTGAGATTCGTTTTGTCCCTGAGTTCCCTTATCCACTGGTGGACGGCAGTGACGTTGGGGCAGAGTATGATCGTCTTTGTCTTAAGCGCTTCCATTACGGCCATGCCGACGACTGTTTTCCCGCTTCCGCAGGGAAGGACGACTGTGCCGTAGCCGCCGGAAGTGACAAAGCTGTCCCTCGCCGCCTTCTGGTAATCCCTCAGAACTACGTTTTCCTTCAGATCTACGTCTAAGGGACCTCCCTTACTCAGGGGGATTGTGTCCGTTACGGGATAGCCGCGCTTTATGAGTTCGGCCTTTATCTTTCCGCGGTAAATCTTCTCGAGTAGGAAAGAGTTGTCTCCGTCGCTCGGAATTAGGTACTTCATTACTGTCGAATCGGATTTGAGCTTCACAAAGAGTATTGCGTTCTGTACGGAGAGGCGGTAATGCCCGTCGTCGTACTCCTCAAGCTCTAACTTGCCGTACCTGTCGACCGTATCTGATATGAAGAAGAGGACACGATTGTCGAGGTCGTAGCGGGACCACTTCCTGAGGCGCTCGATTATCTCCTTCTCACCGAGCCCCAGGCTCACTGCGTTCCAGAGTGAAAGGGGCGTTAGTTCATAGGTGTGTATGTGCTCGGGAGACTTCACGAGCGACGAGAACGATATGATGTCCCTGCGGCACTCGTCGGCTGACGGCGAATGAACATCCAGGAGCATCGTCCTGTCGCTCTGGACCATGAGGGGCCTGAGTGTGTTATCTCTTTCCATACGCCCTCTGCATCAGGAGACAGTCGAGAATGACGCAGCTCTCCATTGCTTCGACGACGACAACGGCGCGCGGTGCGATACACGGGTCGTGTCTACCCTTTATTTCGATTGTCGTGTTCTTTCCCTCGTCCGTGACGGTATACTGCTCGGATGCAATTGAGGGAGTAGGTTTGAAGTATGCGCGTGAGATTATTTCGTCACCCCTGCTTATTCCCCCGAGTATTCCTCCCGCGTTGTTGGACGTGAATGTTGCTTTGCCGTCTTTCATCCGCATTCCGTCATTGACGAGACATCCGCTGAGATATGCTGACTGGATGCCGCTTCCGACTTCAAAGCCCTTGACTGCTCCGATTGAGAAAACGGCATGGGAAAGTAGTGCATCGAGCTTGTCGAAGACGGGCTCCCCGAGTCCTGCCGGAGCCCCGGAGATTCTGCACTCGACGACTCCTCCGATGCTGTCGCCGTCCTTCCTTGCCTTATCGATTTCCCTCAGCATCTCCTTCTGCCCGGCTTCCGTCAGAGGAGAGTAGAGCGGTGGAGCAAACGGAGGATTCCAGGAGTACTGTAATGGCTGCACTTTTCCGCATCCGATGAGTCCTGCGTCGACGCTTATTCCTTCCTTCTCCAGAACCATCTTTGCAAAGGCTCCGGCAATTACGCGGGCGACAGTCTCTCTGCCGCTGCTTCTGCCGCCTCCGCGGTAGTCGCGTATTCCGTACTTCTCGGAGTATGTGTAATCCGCGTGTCCCGGACGGTAGACATGTGCCAGTTCCTCGTAGTCCGAGCTGTGCTGGTCTCTGTTCTCTATAGTGACGGCAATCGGAGTACCTGTTGTTACTCCGTTGAAGACGCCGCTGAGAATACGGGGCGTGTCGGCTTCCTTACGCTGGGTCGAAACGGCGCTTCTTCCGGGAGCACGGCGCTCGAGCATTGAAGAGAGGAGTTCTTCGTCTACCTTTATTCCCGACGGCATTCCGTCTATTACGACGCCCAGTGCCTCTCCGTGGGATTCTCCGAACGTGGTGAAGGAGAAGATGCGTCCGAAGGAGTTACCACTCATAGCCTTCTTCCCTGAGTCTTTCGAGAATCTTTATCGCAGTCTCCCTCTTGTCCTTGTACTCGCCGAGGTAGATTGATAAATCCGCATATTTCTCGTAGACGCCGTTACGTCTCTCGTAGATGGCGTGGAACGAACCCTCGATGTCGTTCTCATCGAGGAACGGAGGGACTCCGTTCTTGAGTATCTTCTTGAGGAGGACCTCTTCGGGTCTCTTTATGTAGATGAGGTAGTTGCCGTCCTTTACCTTTTCCATGAGGTTTTCGTTGTCCGCTGCCCCTCCGCCGAGGGAGAGAACGAAGATGTTCTTCTCTTTCCCGATGAGGTCGAGGTAGGCAGCAAGTTCTTCATTCATGAAGGCTTCCTTTCCCTTTTCCCTGTAGTAGTCGCGGACGCTCATTCCCGTTCTCTTCTCGACGAGGTCGTCGAGATCGTAGAAGGGGAGAGACAGAAATGTTGATACAAGACGGGCCTGTGTCGTCTTACCCGAATGCTTGATACCGGTGAAAATCAGGTTCTTTTTCATAATGGAGAAGTATACACCGGATTTTCCGTTTCCGGTAGAGAAAATTGCACCCTCTGCGCTTTTCGTAAAAATAACGCTGTCATGATTTTCGGCTTATCATCTCAGTAAAGCTTCATGAAGCAGAGTTACAGGAACATGACGTAGTATACGGGCATGTAGGTTATTCCGTTTTCTGTATATACATTCCGTACATTCGAAAGGACGATGCCGTTCTTTATGTTGTAGCCGGGATTGGACAGAAATGCAGAAAGGGCACTGTGTACCGTGTAATCCTTACCCGATTTGACCTCGATCGGGAGAACGGTGAGATTGTCGTAGTCGTTGAGAAGGAAGTCCACTTCACCCTTTGCCTTGTTGTCGTAGTAGTAGAGGCTGTGGCCGTGAGCCTTGAGCTCCTCTGCGACAACTGCCTCGTAGACGGAGCCGAGGTTTATCGAGACTTTGTCGTCAAGTACTGCCTTTATGTTGTTCTGATAAAGTATACCGGTGATGATTCCGACGTCGTTGAGATAGAGTTTCAGAAGGTTCTTACCCGAATGCTCCGTAAGGGGAAAGACCGGTGTCGAGACAGCCTTGACTTCAAGAGCGATGCCGCTTGACGTGAGATAGTCGAATTCGTCGCGGTAGCTGGAGTACCGCTTTCCCTTCTTGTCTTCGATTTCATTGAACTTCAGTCTTTTCTTCTTGTTTTCGAGTGTCGACGGAATCATGTCGTAGATGCGTCTTATTTCGAGACGGTGCTCCGTGTCGTATTTCGAGGCGTCGGCTGCGTAGTAGTCGTGGATATCACTCTGGATTCCCCTGACAGTCACAATGTTCTTCGTTTCTATGAAGGCCTTCACTGCATCCGGAAGTCCTCCCGAGAGGAGGTACTTTCTGAAGAGGTCCATCATCCTGTTGTGCATTGCCTCATCAAGCGGCTTTCTCTCGTTGAACTTCCTTCTCAGTGTCTTCAGAGCCAGTTCCCCGAAGCCTGTGGCGATAAGGTATTCTTCGAAGTCCATTGGGTACATGTGCCTGATTTCCATGCTTCCCATCGGAATAGATGAAGTAAGGGAGAGAGTGACTCCGAGGAGCGAGCCGGATGCGATGTATGTGAATCTGTCGTCCTGTCTGAGGAACTTCAGCAGCGTCAGAAGGTGGGGGTATACCTGTATTTCGTCGAGGAAGACAAGAGTGTCTGCCTTATTCTTCAGCTTATCGCCTGCGACCATGCTGAGTGTGAGATAGAAATCCTCCGTAGTCTTCGTGTTCTCGAATAGCCTCTCTTTCAGCGAGTCTTCGAGAAGGTTTATTTCCACATAGTTCTCGAAGAGCTCCTTCCCGGTTTCTCTTATTATATATGATTTTCCGACCTGTCTGGCGCCGTCGATCACGAGTATTCTAGTCGACGATGATCTGAGGTATTCGGCAATGTAGCTTTTGATCTTTCTGAACATCTAATTACACTTTTTCGTATTTTAAGCATGCTGAGAAATACACTTTTTTATAATGTACATGTCTTAAAAATTACAATTTTCCTATAATTCCGTTAATTAGAAAATACACTTTTCCTTCAGTAAATGCAAACAAAATAGATGACGAATGAGAAATTTGCCCTTATATTATTCATAGAGGAGATATTTGATTGATTGTATTGATGAATTGAGACTGACGAACCGGAGGTAACGTGGATGGCAGTTGCAGATCGAAAAAACAGGATTCTCGATAATCTGGCCAAGTTCAGAATATTTGACGATATTCTGCTTTCGAATGTATTCGACAGGCAGATTCCGGAGACACAGCTTTTTCATCCGCACAATCACCGGAGACGACGACATCACAGTCGTCTCTTCTGAGGGCGAGTATTCCATCTCCAATCCATACAACCACGAGGCAAGACTCGACATCGTTGCTTTCGACAGTAAAGGCAAAGTCTATCATTTCGAAGTTCAGAAAGATAAGGATGGAGCCACTCCCGGGAGAGCGAGACTTACTGCAGGGCTTCTGGACTCGACTTTGCTCGAAAAAGGAAAGGACTACTCGGAACTCCCCGATCGGTATACAATATTCATCACTGAGGAGGACTACTTCCAGAAAGGTCTCCCCGTGTACCGTGCTGAAAACACGATACGCGAACTTGAGAACAGACCTCTCGGAGACGGCGGTTACATATGGTACGTCAATGGTGCGTATCGTGATGAGTCAACAGCAATCGGCAGGCTCATGCATGATTTCGCATGCGAGAATCCGGATGACATAATAACCCCTCTCCTGAGAGATAGAGTATGTTACCTGAAGAAAAAAGAGGAAGGAAAGGAAACTATGTGTGAATTAGTACAGAACCTCATGAATGAGCAGTCCAGAGATGACAGAATCGAGTGCGCAAAAACAGCAATAGCTGACGGAAAACTTCCTCTGGACACGATTGCTCTATATTTTAATCTGCCGCTGTCGACTATCGAAAAACTTGCTGCAGAACAGAAGAAATCCGTCTGAGTTATGACTTCGGTTTCTTCTCACGATTCCGCTTTTCTATAGGGTTTCTACAGAGGAGCATGGGATTCTACTGTGAAAAAGGACGTTAATCATGTGTGGCATTATTGAAAAGCTAATGGAGGGACAGTCAAGAAATGACAGAATCGAGTGTGCAGACAGGTTGATAACACTTGGAAAGCTTTCAAGTGAACAAATTTCGAAGGCAATGCATCTTCCACTGTCTACCATCGAGGAACTGGCTGAAGCACAGAAGAAGCATCTCTGAACTTTTCTTTTTTGACGGATTTTC
>CAVFVX010000097.1:6076-9726 GCA_963626075.1 Acutalibacteraceae bacterium | reverse complement strand
TATATTTGCAGATGAAGATTATGCTTGTACGATGAAGGAGGTGCACTTATGGCAATATCGAGTATTTTGGAACATATCACCATCAATAATCCTCATTTCATGGAGATGTATGCAGATTATATGGATGCATCTACCGGAATGTCTGGATTGAAAAGACTTTCAGATGCAGAAATCGAGATAGCTGATAAAGAGGAAAGCAGAAGGCTGTCAGAACTTCGCAGAAAGAAAAGGCTTGCTTCAGAATGCGCTATGAAATCGAAAATATCTTAGACATCATGGAGAATGACGGTGAAGAGGTGCTGAACTTGTCTCTCAACGCCTTCTCATGCGACAGGAACACTGAAATCCAGAACTTCCTTCTTAATAACTCAATAGATTTTGCCAAGAAGAAGATGTCTGTCACCTACCTTGTCTTCGACGAAGCCAAAGGCAGTCTCTTCGGATACTTCACGCTTACGCACAAGATCCTGAACATACCAGCAGAAGGTCTGAGCAATACTGTAAAGAAGCGTATGAGCCGTTATGCACCTCTGGATGACCGGACTGATTCCTACCCCGTTTCTGCATTTCTTCTTGCTCAATTCGGCAAGAATTATGCAGTCAAAGAATCTGAACGCATCTCCGGCGCAGACCTGATGGATTGCGCAGATATGATGCTGAAGGACATCCAGCATCGTGTCGGCGGCGGTGTTGTCTATCTCGACTGCGAAGACAAGAAGAAACTGACTGAATTCTATGAGAACACAGGCGGTTATATGAAAATAACTGAACGTGTATCCAGACTCGACGGCAGGAAGTACCTGCAGTACTTCAAATTCATCTGAGTACGGTACCGGAACATCCTGCAGGAAACAGAAGAAAGGACAGTAAGCAGTACTTCTGAAAACTGCTGCATTGCGCTTTCAATCCGCGCTGTCAGAGCTTTCCGATTTCTCTGATATGCTCCTCATCCGTGGGGAGCATCTTCTTTACCTGTTGTCCCTGAATGCCATGTACGGCCAGTACATTCCGCTGACGAAGCGGCTGCTGTTCCATCTTCCGCCGAAGTCGATCTTCTCGTTGTCGAGGTAACAGTCGAGAGGGGTTCTGCCACCCTTGTTCCTTTCCCCGGGGAGTGACGGCGGAACGATTGTGATAATTCTCTCGAGGTCGATGTCGTCGAGTGAGAGAATGTAGTGCGCGATGTTGTTTCCCCTCTCGTCCTTCCATTCCGGATCGGCGCCGAGTGAGATGAGTGTCTCTGCGGCCTTTGTGTCACCGCGGAGGTATGCGTACCCGAGCGGTGTGAGGCCCCGCCTCAGGTTGAGGTCGTCGGGTGTGAACATGAGAAGGATGTACTTATCCGGAGGGAAGACGGGATTCATCACTGCAGCGGTCATCGGAGAGACGTCGTCATACCCGTAGTAATACGAGGGTCGGATTGTACGCTGTATTATCTCCTCTTCGGGATTGTAGGTTCTTACCAGATGGATGAAGGCTCTCCTTCCCTCCTCTGTTCCGGGCATCAGCTTTCCCCTCTTCAGTATTTCATCGAGTATTTCCGTACTGTACGGAGGATAGTACATGACATTCCACCCGATCCCCCTCTCATCCGCTGCCTTTACGGCTTTCCGGAAGACGTGATCGTCAGGAGCTCTGAGGGATGCTTCGATTACCAGAGGGAGTTCGTCCTCAAGCTGTTCCCTCGTGGAAGAGCTGAGGTACAGGGGAAAGAGAGCGTCGAAGGCGTTATAGTACCTCGGATCCACAAGGTGTCCGCTCTCTTCTCCCGTGAAGAAGGCAAGGATGTTCTCCCTGTCGCGGGAGGTGAGTTCATCCCTGTCCTTCACGATCAAGGGAAGCGCATCGTTAATCCACGAGGAGAAGTACGTTCTTACCCCGTCGACGAGAGAAAGGCAGAGGTCTGTTTCAGGAGAGTCGTCGCGCCAGGTGATATCTTCTCCCGAGTCGTCGAATGAGGCGATGCATTCGAGAAGAAAGCTTACGGGACTCGTACGCCCGTTCGAACCGAGGTCTTCGAGGACACTGACGAGCTCTTCGGGCGTAAGAAAGAAGGGATTGAAACTCTCCGGAAGGTCGTCACCGGAGAGTGCCTCTGCCGCATTCTTCAGTGATTCGACGAATTCCGCATACGAGATGGCGATGCTCTTCCAGTCGTTTCTTCTCTTCCTCCCTCTGCCTTCTTCTGTGTTCCCGATGATTTCGAGACAGGTACGGGTGAGCCGGGTGTCGTATGCCCTGAGACCGTAGAGGAAGAGGCAGAATATGTCGTCTTCCTTCTTGTCCTTGTCTTCAGTCATCGCTTCTGCTTTTTCGTACTCTGTTTTCAGTTTCCTCAAGAGTTCAATGTTTCCGTCAGTCATCTCTTTCTTCTCCTTTCTTCTGTTTTCCGTCGTCTGATTCCGCGTCGTGCACAACGGAATCATCTTCTTCCTCAAGCGGCTTTGTGAGGAAGCAGCCGTCACCCGTCTTCACTATGAATTCATCCTCCTCCAGGGCGGAGGAACCGCCGCGGGAGAGGAGAATGTCGGAGGGAAGGTCGGTCTTCGTCCTTCCGAGGAATATGTTGAATCTCCCGGAAGAGGCAATATCAGCCAGGAAACCGGCATGGAATGTGCCGGCAGCGACGAAGAGTATGACACTGCGCGCTCTGTGGAGATCCATGATTATACCTTCCGCATCCCCGCCGTTTTCCACGAGGGAGATATCGGGAATGAAGGCAGGTCTTACCCTCTTTTCCTTCGCACTCTCCTTCCAGCATTCAAGAAGACCTTCATAACTCGTGATATTCCTCACGGGAACGGCGTCCCCAAAGCGGTCTCCGACCCACTTTCCGACTCTCTTGAAGACTCTTCCGATGAATGAGTCCCCCGGGAAGCTTTCCCTGTAGAAGAAGGAGGATGCGGGATGTGACCTGAAGAGGGAGAGCACGTCGTCGAACGACCTGTACTCAAAGTCCTCGAGGCTCTCCCTCTTCGGTTTCCCGCAGTACTCGCAGGGAAGCTTCCCGAAGGCGCTCTGCTCGAAGAAGATGGCATCCTCTCCCGGCATCGATGACAGGCGGAAATCGTCCCCCGCCTTTCCGTATATCCTGTGGAGGATGTTGTTGCCCCATCTGTCGTGCCAGAGAATATCTGCACCGAGAGAGATGAGGGCATAAGCCTTGTCCGCATCTCCCGTAGAGTACGCTTCGCCGATCGGCGGAAGCGCGTCGTCCTCCACCGACGGCGAGAGGATATCCCACACCGAGGCGACGAGGAGGTCGTAGTTCTCCGGAGAGAATGACGGATTCCTTACTGCTTTCACAAGCGGCGACAGCGGACGGACAAAGCCCGTGGCGAAGTATGAGGGATGCCTTATGCGGGTGAGGATTTCCCTCGACGGGTTTCCGTTTGCGACAGCGTCATCGAACGCCTCTCTTCCGTCCTCCCCTCCGGGAAGGAGAAGTCCCAGCGTAAAGAGGCGCTCGAGCATCTCCGTACTTCTCTCGGGATACACCATGATCTTTCCTCTGTTGATTCCCGGAGCCTCCTCTGTGTATTCGAGTCCCTCCTCTCTCTTCCGGTGGACGATATCCCTGATGCTGTCGAATGCGTAGAAGCTTTCGAAGGTCTCCATGTCTCCTTTTCTTACTGCGGTGTTGAGCGGAG
>CAVFVX010000097.1:0-5240 GCA_963626075.1 Acutalibacteraceae bacterium | reverse complement strand
TGTAGTCGAGAGTTGACAGTCTTATCGCATAATCCGGTTGGAATTTGTCATAGTATGCCCTGAGGCTCCTGGACTTTATGTTCTCATCGGATTTGACTTCTATCGGTATCACGGCACCTTTCTTCTGAATGAGAAAATCCGTTTCGTATACCGATTTGTCTCCGCTGTAGTAATAAGGAGTATACTGCGTTGAGGAAACAAGCTGCTGGAGGACATACTGCTCCGTAAGGGCTCCCTTGAACTCCGTGAAGAGTCTGTTTCCGTTGATTATGTCCTCCGGCTCGAGTTCCGACATCGCCGAGAGTAAGCCCGTGTCGAGCATGAAGAGCTTGAAGGAACTGAAATCGACATACGCCTTCAGCGGGATTGCCGGCTTCGTCACCTTGTGTGTCCTGTATACCAGTCCGGCATCGAGGAGCCACTGGATTGCGATTTCGAACTCCTTCATCCTGGCCCCGCTCTTTATCTGTCCGAAGAAGAACTTCCTGTTCTCTTTTGCAAGCTGCACGGGGATTGAATCCCACACCTGGTTTATGCGGCGGACTTCCTCGGGCGCGGCATACTTTCCGAAATCTCCTTCGTACTGGTCAAGAATGGAATTCTGTATCTCCCTGACCTCTTCGTAATCTCTATTGAGGGAGAAAACCTTTACGCACTCGGGCATTCCTCCCACATACATGTAGTTCTTCATGTGCTCGAGGTAGCTCTCCCTCAGATCTTTAAGCATGGGACTCTGAATGTCCGAAAGAGCCTCCGTCAGTCTTTCCTCTCCCATTGCCCAGAGGTATTCCTCATAGTCCATCGGGTAGAGACGGAGTTCGTTGACCTTTCCCACGGGAAACGACACTTCACTGTGTATGCTGACACCCAGGAGCGACCCCGCCGCGACGATATGGTACCCGGGAGCCTCCTCGGCGAAGTACTTGAGAGACTCGAGGACCTTCGGAGTCCTCTGGATTTCATCGAATATGAGGAGGGTCTCACCCGGCGTTATACTCGTATGGTACTGTGCTTCGAGGGAGCTGATTATGCGGTTCGTATCGTAATCGGAATCGAAGAGGCCCGCGGCTCTTCTGTTGTTGAAGAAGGAGACATAGACACAGGACGGGAAGTACTCCTTCCCGAATTCCTTCATGAGCCAGGTCTTGCCCGTCTGGCGCGCCCCGAGGATAATGAGCGGTTTTCTGTTTTCACTTGTCTTCCACTCTATCAGTTTCTTCATCAGCTTTCGTTTCATGATCTGATTATCGCAGAAAAAGTGCAGATGTAAAACACTTTTTCCGCAGAAAAACTGTATTCAGACAACATTTTTTCACCGATAAGAGAAAATCTCTGCTTTGTTACAGTCTCCTGATATCTCATATGTGTCGTCATCGGAGCTGATGAAGCTCAAAATTTTTTCCGCGCCCGAGCTGTCAGGATTTCTCCCGGATCCGGAAGCCGACACTGTCAGATGACGTGATTCTTCCTGTCGGCTTCGTCTCTGAGGTCTGAGAGAAGCTTTCCGTTATAGCTCCAGTATACGGGCCCGGCGAGAGTGTTTTTTCCGAGGATGTGCTTGGCCTCTCCGGAAAGCGAAGTAATGACGTTGTCTCTTACTTTGATGTGCCTGTCATCATGTACTACAGCCCTGATGGAGGGATCCTTCACGAATACAAGCTCCGAGCCTGCCGGGATTCCGACATACGAAAAGGTAAAAGGCGGCCTTCTCGCCTCTCTCCGGGCTTCCTCCGCCTCCTGCTCGGCCCTGATTTCATCTCCGCTGGGAGTAACCTTCCTGAGTCTTTCCTTTGTTCCGCTGATTTCCGCTATCGCTTCGAGAATTCTGTAAGCCTCTTCCGGCTTCATTTCGAAGAACTCTCTTTCCCTTCTTCTCCCGTTCACTTCCTCAACGGCCCTCAGATCCGGATTAAGATTGTCGATAAGACTGTGCAGCCTCTTGTCCGTAAGCCTTTCAGATACCGTATAAGTGGCATAAGCCCTGAAGGAAAACGGAACGGCAGAGCTGTTGTTCAACTGTTCAAGTCTCTGATGCAGATCATCTGCATACCCGATTTTCACATATGCAGGAAACGACGGGTTTGTCAGGATATAGATAACTCCCATTCTCGATTCTCCTCCGGGATGAAATTCATTTGAACGGAGACCGACAGTTTCAGAACCGACGGATTCGCTCTTTTCACTTCGTAATATTGGACACGGCAATTGCCACGGATGTCAAACCTTTTCTGACAGAACAGCATGCAGACTTTCCCCTCTGCACAGTCGTCTGTCCCCTTCATCTATTTCGACACCATCGGGAAAGTGTATTCATAGTACACTTTTTCGCCGGAATAAATGCATACATAAGACACTTTTTCCGTGATACCCCCCTTCCCGACGCAGAACTGCTGTCCGTTTCCTGATGAGAAGGCCCCGAACTTCTCAGTCGGGGTCTTTCTCGTGTATGTCTTCGAATTCGTCGTCGTATACGCCTTCGAACTCCAGGTACTTTCCGCTTTCGAGCTGCTTCACAAGCCACTCGTGGGGAGCTCGGCTGAGGAGGTCTTCGTCGGATATACCTTTCTCCGCATCCTCGTCCTTCCAGTAGAGGTGGCCTTTCGGCTCTCCCTTCCAGAGGTTCCACTTGTAAGAGAAGTCTCCGTTGTCACTCACTTCGACTTCGATGATGTAGTGTCTTTTCCTGTCGCTTTCGCCGGGAATCCTTCCAGCTGCGGCCCTGAGGTCCCTCACGGGAACCCTTCCTTCGTCGTACCGTCTTTCGAGTTCCCGCAGGAGGGCCTTCGCCTCGGCTCTCAGTTTCTTCATGTTCTCCGGGAGGTCCTTACTAAGGCGCGGAGCCTTGAGAGACATCTTCTCATGGAGGTCGTAGAAGGCAGTGCTCAGGGCATCATATTCTTCGTCCTCGTCAAACGCCTTCTCGAGCAGCTCCGCCCTTTTTATGAGCTCCTCGTCGGAGAGAGAAGCGTAGTCAGCGTCAGCCATTGTCGTCCGCCTTTTCAGGACTGTCCTCCGTCCTGTTCTCTCCGGGAGTAATCCCCGTCTCGTCGAAGATCCAGCTCCAGATGAAGTCCGCCTCCCTGTCGTCGGCTTCGTCCGAGTACATCTCGATACCCTTTCCCTTTATCTCCTTCTCTCTGAAGTCGTCGAGGAGGCGGCAGTAGGGTCTCGTATCATCGGAGGGAGTTACGTTTCCCTCGTTGATACCCAGAAACGAAAGCTTTTCCGGTCCCTCTTCCTCATATTCCTTATTGAACACGTTGAGAACGTAAAGTCCGTACGGAACACCGTCGGTGCTCGGGCCCACTGCAATGTTCCTGCTGCGGTTCATCATGTATCTGTTGACGCAGAAGAGATCATACGGAGAGAGGACAATCTTCTTATCGTCGTCGACGTACGTGACATATACGGAGGCGTCGAAGACAAGGAGGGCGGTCTTCGGCGTGAGAGGAGTGAGGAAGAATGCGCCCGGTGCACGGAATGCCCCATCCTCCGTCTCAGCCTTTTCCGGATTAAGCATGTTCCCGACATAGAGGGGATAGTCCGCAAGGACGAACTGCTCGCCTCCCGGGGCATGGACCACGGCCCACTTGAGGTCCGTGAGGGTATCTGACGCGGCGGGCATCCTCCTGTCGCATTCGATGAGCTTCTCCAGTGTCATCCACTCTTCGCCGTCGCTTCTTACCTCGCCCGGAATACCGTGTCCCCGGGGTGTCTTGTAGTACATCTCCGTCACAAGTTCGGTTGCTGCCCAGAAGGGGTTGTCGCCATCCTTTCCGTTCCCGAGAAGGGCCTCGAGAGACGCTTTGTATCCTTCGAGGGAGAATGTCTCGAGCCCCTCGGGAATCCCGGTCCCGGCAGGGACGGAGTACACTCTCGTGAAGAGCGTATCGAGCGGCTTTCTCGTAAGCGTCCCGCGGTTTTCGTCAGTCCTTTCGATGACAGAAGCCATTCCCCCGTCGTCAGCCCATCCTCCCCTGATACGGGAAGGAATCCAGTGGTATTCAAATGTTCTGTTTTCTTCTTTGTCCATCATATATCCATACAATAGACATGAAGGAGGAAGCCTCCGTTCAGAGAAGGAAAGATTTTCTCTTTTTCTTCCGGAATCTCTTTTCCGCCCCCGGCCCAGCTCAGATTCCCATGATGTCATGAAAGTACGAGAGGGTGGAGTATCTGTATTTCTTCCGGAAGTCTCTTGGATGCATCTTTCTTACACCGGTGATATGCGCAATATAATCGTCAACATAAGCCACCGCCCCGACAACAATATCTGAAAGATTCTCCATGGTTTCCCTGTATTCGTCCCTATCGACTATAACGTTGTTCCCATCGAGATATCTTACATCCTTCACCAGAATGATTTTGGTGTAATCCAACCCGGATTTGGACCGCTTCGAACGTTCAGTCCCTTGAAACAGGAATGCATCATTATGGTTGATGCTGGAGCGGTAAGGAATACAGATGTAGTAGTCGAGATGTATATCAACAAGAAGACACGAGAAGGGTCGTTCAAACTTGCACAGAAGTTCCGGATATCTTGACAACGGATAATCTTTAATGAAGTCATGAGTCAACTTGTATAAATCAGCAGAGTAATCCATTGCTCAATTCCTCGGGAAGAAAAAAGGGTCAGCCTCAACGGTCAACCCTCTGTTTCTCATCGCTCGGTCAATTTTTATTTTCCACGACGAGTCAGAACCGTCACTCGTCTTCATCACTCGGTCAATTTTTATTTTCCACGACGAGTCAGAACCGTCACTCGTCTTCATCTGGCGATGAGGAGAAGAAACTTCTCCTTACATGATTATAATACGTTCACTTCCAAAAAAAGAAAAGTAAAATCTGCAGGAAAATAGAAATATTTTTTTCTCTCGCCACTTTTGGAAACATCTGTCCCGAAACTTCATGCTTCAGATACAGAGCACGTAACTTTCGCCGCTTCCCTTCTGTCGGTAATACGTCAGCGAGTACCTGTAGCTCTCCCTGAAGTGCCGCTCTCTTCTGTACTCCATGGCCCTCGCCCTCACCTTTCTTTCGAGAGCGTTCCTCACGCTCTTTCTCACAAGGAGTCCTCCCGGGATGAAGTTCTCCCTGAAGAAGGAGATATCAACTCCGGTGTCGGGAGTATCGCACAGCGTGGAGAGAAGAATGGCGTTGTTCGTTATGAAGGCACGTATCTCACTTCTCTCCTTCCGTCCGATTTCGAGCTCTTTTTCATAGAAGCCGTCCCTTATGCC
>CAVFVX010000096.1:8604-9979 GCA_963626075.1 Acutalibacteraceae bacterium | reverse complement strand
CTGAAATGAAGGACGGAAAGTACATTGTAGTCGAACTCTTCGAAGGCTCCATGGCCGACGGAGGAGCGGAGACGCTCGTCAAGGACTACTGCCTTCTCATGGACAAGTCCGTCTTCGAGCCCGTCGTCCTTGTCGACTGGGTCTTCCGTAAGAGCGCGAATTACCGTCGTCTGAAGGAAAGCGGAATCAGAATGATTACGCTTTATCCTGCGTATACGCTGTTCTGGCGGGGATTCAACAGATACTTCCGCAACAGATACATAAACTGGAAAATAGGCACGGTTCTCGGAAAGCTGAAGCCTGATATTATCCACGTCCATCTCAATGCCCTGAAGAGACTAGAAGCCAATAAGGATAAACTCGACGGAGTAAGACTCTTCTATACCTGCCACAACGAGCCCTGGTTCTACTTCGACAACATGCCGGACGAAGAGAGAGCCGCCAGAATGCTCATCAGAGACTACGGCCTGAGGCTCATAGCACTCCGTCCCGACATGGCGGTGACCCTAAATGAGAAATTTGGAATTGACAATACTGTTGTGATAAAGAACGGAATAAATCTCGACAGGTTCCGGCACCCCGTAAAGAAGAGGGATGAAGTAAGAAGAGAGCTCGGTATTCCTCTGTCTTCCTTCCTCGTGGGCCACGTAGGACGGTTCAACGAACAGAAGAACCACATGTTCCTTCTTGACGTTTTCTCTGCCGTCAGGAAAAGGCGTCCCGACGCCTTCCTTCTCCTCGTTGGACTTGGTGACCTCGAGGGGGAGATAAGAGCGAAAATCCATGCTCTCGGACTCGATGACTCCGTCCTCATAATCTCCAACAGATCCGACATTCCCGAGATTCTCTCCTCTCTCGACTGTTTTCTCTTCCCGTCTCTCCACGAAGGCCTCAGCGTAGCTCTCGTGGAGGCCCAGGCTTCCGGCGTGAGATGTGTCGTCTCCGACACGATAAACGAGGAATCCTTCGTCTCCGACAGAATTCACGCTCTTTCCCTTGATGCTTCTCCCGGTGTCTGGGCTGATGCGGTCCTCTTCGGAGACAAGGGGAAATATTGCGACAGACTCTCCGAATATGACATCAGAGCAGAGGTGAGAAAGCTTGAAAAGCTCTATCTTTCCTGACTTGTTCTCAGATAACACGCTATACGCCTTCTCTCCGCGTGCACTTTTTACCAAAATCTAGTCGCTCTGATTTCCATTCGATTGTACAATGATTCGTGGAAGTTGTATTATTTACGTCTGCTTGAAATCTTAGACAGGAAAGGGGAGAGGTTTATCAATGAAGATTCTGCTTTTGAATAACCTTATCTCCTATACCTACAACTTCCGCAAGGAGATTATCGACGCTCTCGTCACCGCGGGGCATGAAGTCG
>CAVFVX010000096.1:0-7857 GCA_963626075.1 Acutalibacteraceae bacterium | reverse complement strand
GACGCCCCGTCATCTGCACGGCCCGCACCGGCTGCAAGGAAATCGTAACGGACGGCGTCAACGGATTCTTCTGTAAGGAGAAGGATGCAGAGGATCTCAAGAAGGTAATACTCCGGTTCGCTTCTCTTCCCGTTTCCGAAAGAGCAGAGATGGGAAGAAGAGGAAGAGAAATCGTTGAAAGCAGATTCGACAGGAAGATTGTCGTCAGAACATATTTGTCTCTTCTGGAGGCGGAATGAAGAAGGAGAGCATAAAGGGAATCAAGAGGATTCTCGGAAAGAATCTCATTGCTCTGTTCTACCGTTCTCTCTTCTTCCTCTCCGATGAAGCTTATATCAAGTTGATTTACCGCCTCAGGATGGGAAAGAAACTCAATCTCGAGAATCCGGTCACGTTTAATGAAAAGCTTCAGTGGCTGAAGCTCAATGACCATAATCCGGAGTATACGAAGATAGCTGACAAGCTTGCGGTAAGGGATTATATTTCTGAGAAAGTCGGAAGAGAGCATGTCGTTCAGGTTCTCGGTGTCTGGTCATCCTTTGACGAAATAGACTTCGATTCTCTTCCGTCACGCTTCGTTCTCAAGACGACGCACGACAGCGGAAGCTGGGTAATCTGCTCTGATAAGTCCTCATTCGATTTCTCTTCAGCAGGGAAAATTCTCACA
Source organism: Acutalibacteraceae bacterium (assembly GCA_963626075.1). GTDB lineage: Bacteria > Spirochaetota > Spirochaetia > Sphaerochaetales > Sphaerochaetaceae > Ornithospirochaeta. The sequence continues at coordinate 7,190 of CAVFVX010000096.1, read as the reverse complement.
CGTTCGCTGAAGCGCAACTACTACAGGACGACGAGGGAATGGCAGTACAGGAACATCGAGCCGAGGATTGTTGCCGAGGAGTTTCTCGGAGAGAGAATCGACGACTACAAGTTCTTCTGCTTCAACGGTGAACCGAAATTCATGTACATCGAGAAGGAGACGGATGAACACCCGTCCCAGGCGATTTTCGACATGAATTTCGAGCGTCTTCCGTTCTCGATGGATGACGATGTTTCCTTATCGGACTTCGAGAAGCCCGGGGTCTTCGACGAAATGAAAAGAATCGCCGGGGTTTTATCTTCCGGTATTCCTTTTATCCGCGTAGACATGTACTATGTTGGGGGAAGAATACTTGTCGGAGAACTCACGTTCTACCACTATGGCGGGTACATACCTTTCAATCCTCCCGAATGGGATAAGACCATCGGAGGATATCTGAATATAGAAAATAACAGAGGGGATAAATGAAAAAGTTTTGTTCAGTTGTTCTAATGGTTCTTCTTGCTGTCGGTCTCTTTGCCACACAGTATCACAGTGTGCCGCTTTCGAGCGAAGCCTACAGAATTATCGATGCAGGTGAGAACAGGGGAATCATTGATGTACAGACGGAGGTCAAACCCTATAACCTCAATACGGTAAGAAAGCTTCTTAAGGAAATCAAGGCTTCGGACCTCATAAGTGAAAGCGAAAGCAAGATAATTGATACTCTTCTCTCCGAATTCGACTCCACATACGGCGCAGAGCGTACTGAGGACTATTCCTCGGATGACATCTCGGTTCTCAACTACACTCATCTCGGAGTAGGACTCGAAACAACGCAGAAGCTGGGGCTTGTCGCCGGAGAGGATATGATTTTCGATTCCCGCAACAGCGTGTCTCCCTACATCATGGGGGATATCCTGAACGTCGTATCGTACGATCTCAACTTCAAGATCAACTTCGACAGAATCGATACCAATGCATATCTTCCGACAGAGCTCAAGTTCTCGACTGAAGGCTTCTATATGGATTTAATCCACAGGGGAGACAGACTCGAGAGTCTTCCCGACGAAGGCTTCTATCTCGGAATCGAGACATTCCCCGAGATTTCAACAAGCATAAAGGATGATATCGCTACGTTCCGTATCGGAGCAGTGGAACGTGACTGGGGGCCGGGCGTCAACAACATCGCTCTCAGCGGCACTGCCAGAGTCATCGACGGCGCAGAGCTTTCCCTCAAGCCCGCGAAGTGGTTCAGCTATTCCGTGATGGTGGGATCCCTCGGACAGGCATCTCTCAACAGTGTGAATGGAATCGAGTGGCCGTCGGAGAATATGGATGACAAGACGGGTAAGTATTCCAACAACATCAGCATCCACCGTGTCGAACTCAATCTCAAGGGGATGAAGGCTTCAATCTGGGAGAGTGTCATCTGGAGGAAGAGATTCGAGCTCTCGTATCTCAATCCGCTCGCTATCTACATGTTCAGTCAGAATGCCCTCGGTGACTACGACAACTGCCTTGCCGGCTTCGACGCTTCCTACACGGTGCCCGGAATCGGAACATTCTACGCAGCTCTCGCAATGGACGAGCTCAATTCAATCAAGCATCCGCTTTCCTGTCCGAGAAACATCCTTGCCTTCCAGGCAGGTGCTACATTCAGTATTCCTTTCGGATTATTTACAGAGCTCAAGGTCCAGGGGACATACATCCCGGCATTCTTCGGTGCTCACTACCAGGATACGGAAGCGCTCTTTGCGAATGTTCCGTACACGACTGCCTATGTGAACAAGGGCCAGAATATCGGCTACCCAGTCAATCCCGATACATTTGAATTTCTCATCGAATTCGACACGACAATCTTCTCCGACTGGAAGATCAATGCTGTCGTGAAAGACCAGCTCAGAAGTGCGCAGTATTCCTTCAAGACCACCGGAACAGATGTTCTCACATACATGAACTACCGTGCATACAACAGCGACGAGTATTACGACAGAGCATTCCTTGCAAACATCTGGAACAATGTTCTCGACATGGAGATCAACGTCGAGAAGAAGCTCAAGAACATCACGTTCACGGCGGGGCTTCAGGGAATCATCAATTCCTCAAGAAGCTTCACTCCCGAGGTGAGAACGAATCAGGACGGCACATACAACCCCGGCAAGATCAACGAGTGGGGTGAGTGGAAGTCTTCCTTCAGCCTGATTGCAACTGTGGGAGCCAAGATCGTCTTCTGATGAACATAATCCGGAACTTAGAGAACAGATTCCCATTAATCAGAAATGACAGGATAAGAGATGCTCTCTTCCTCGTCGGCATGTCGCTTATCGTCTTTGTGGAGACGATGACGACGACGATGTTCGAGGAGCATCTCACACTGTATTCCTACCTGAAGGTTCTCGCTCTTGTTCTGATTGGCGCAAAGCTTGTTCTTTTCGATTCATGGAAGCTGAAGGATGTCATTCTCTTCGGCATCTTCGGTGTCATCTCGCTTCTCGACAGATACTACTCGACGTACAACGACGTCTTCTTCTGGGTGCTTCTTATATGGGGCGCGCGGGATATAGATTTCAAGAGGATTCTCAAGGTTCACGGAACGCTTGTGTTCCTTGTTGTCCTTACGGCTTTCATCGCGTCTCTTACGGGTAAGATAGTCAATCTCCAGTATTATACCGACGGCTATGTCCGCAATTCCTTCGGCATCTACTACCCGACGGATTTCGCAGCCTACGTCTTCTTCCTCATTGCGACATTCTTCTATCTAATGAAGGACAGGATGAAGTGGTGGATGTATCTCTCCGGCGCTCTGCTTGCTCTTTTTACCTACAAGTTCTGCCATGCCCGCCTCGACAGCAGCTGCCTTGTTATCATAAGCGTACTCTGCATGATTACGGCTTTAATCAAGCCGCACTTGAAAGATAAGGCGATGTGGCTGAGAGTGCTCCTGTGCTTTGTCATTGTCGTTCTCTTCTTCGTGTGTTTCTTCATTGCCTACTACTACGATCCGTCAATCGGATGGATGAAGGAGATAGATACGCTATTCTCCGTCCGCCTCGACCTCGGGCATGCCGCCTTCGAGAGATTCGATGTGAATCTCTTCGGACAGTTCGTCCTCATGCAGGGAAACGGCGGCTCCACGGAGTGGAAGAGCGACTACTTCTTCCTCGATTCGTCGTATATCTACATACTCTTCAAGTACGGCGTTGTCTTCGTCGTTCTTCTTCTGGGTTCCTATGTCGTGTCATGCTTCAAGAGAAGAAAGGATCTCTTCTTCCTTGTCACGATATGTGTCATAGCACTCAATGCGACTACTGCACATCACCTGACACATGTACAGTACAACCCGTTCTTCATGGCACTTCTTGCCTCGTTTGCCGATAAAACCACATCTTCTTCATTGATTAAGAATGCAGATGAAAATAAGGTGGATGCATGTTCAAGAGAATCATAACAACATTAATCGTGCTGCTTGTCTTATGTACCTTCCTCTCCGCCGAGGACAGTATTAATGATGTCATATCTGAATTTCCCGAATGGGGTGTGAGCCGGTTTCTCTCAGGTGAAACCATTGAGTTCTATTCTGTTTACGATGAGAATGTGCCTCTTATAGCATTCGACGGAACAAAGGGAAAGGAGAAGGCGGAGGAGGATATGAAGCTTGAGGATACCCTTGTTTCCGGTATTTCCGCATTCGTCCCTTACCCCGATAGCTGGAATGAGCTCAGCCACGACGAAAAGAAGCTGAAGATAATCAACACGCTTCTCTCCATTTCGACTATCAAGGGAATTACGTATATCTCGGACTCGGCCGGAGACAAGCCTCGTACGCTCTTCAGTGATGCTTACACCCTTACCTCCGTTAAGAAGGGGAAGAAGGCCTACGACGTGACCTTCAGCTATGCTCCCGTCACCTATTCCTATGATATTGCCGCATACCTGAAGGACAATATATTCGGGGGAAATACCTATACCGTTAATTACGATATCTCGGAGAACGAGATATTCATGACCATAACCAATGTCTCGAAGCTCAAGTTCCTCTTCTTCACCGCCGTGGAGGAAGGGGAACTGGATTTGTGTGTGGATGTCCTCATGACGAAGGAGGGAATCGCAATCTTCGGTCTTGCGACTGTGAGGGACGCCGACGAATACGTCGAGACTCCCGTCACAGACGTGCATCTTCCCTCCGCCTTCACGAGGCGCATATCTTCACTGAAGGACTGGTTCATAGAGGAAATCAATAAATGAAGAAACTGACTGTTCTTGTTTTCTGCCTGTTAATAGGGCTTTCGCTTTCCGCATACTCATCCCTGAGGGATATCCTCCCTGATATCGACGACGAGACGTACTCGAAGATCCTCGCGGGCGAGATTGTCCAGCAGAGTACGTCAAGCGGAGACCTCTCCATAATCGCTCCTTCCTCGGATCTCGTGGGAGAGAAGATTGCCGATGTCGAAGCGATGGAGAAGGGCTTCGGTGTTGCGATAGGCTCGCTTGTGGCGTATCCCGAGGGATGGGAGACGATGACGAGAAGCGAGCGGAAGCTCACGCTCTACAACACGCTTCTCAAGGTTTCGACCATGACTGGGCTGACGTACATATCCCACAGGGCGGGGGACAAGGAGAAGACGCTCTTCGAGGAGTGTTCGATGCTCTCGTCGGATAACAAGAACGACAAGACAGGCGACCCCGAAGTCGACAAGGTTCCGATGTATGCCGAATACTACTCCTACCAGGACGATACATCCTTCGGCGGCAACGTCTACTGGATGAGCTATACCGCCATGAATGACGAGATATTCCTCGATATCAGGAACAACAACGACCTCAAGTTCATGGGTATAAGCCTCGTCAAGAAGGACAAGGTCAACATGTCGCTCGATATCCAGGAGACGGAGGAGGGTATCTACGTATATGCCCTGGCTTCCGTCAGGGACAAGAAGAGCACGGTCACCGTACTCTTCTACAAGGTCGACCTCGAACTCTCCTTCTACAACCGCATAGTCGCTCTTTCCAACTGGTTCAGGAACACTCTCAGCGGAGACGTTTGACATGAAGAGAGCCTCTGCCTTTCTGGTCGTTCTTCTCGTACTCCTCTCCGTTCTCTTCGCAGGCGGTCAGAAATACTATGCAGTCTCTTCGATCGAGTGGCAGACGGTGAATGCTCTCTGCCATACCGCCGGAGTTGCAGGCCCGACCTCGAACGGCCCCGTGACGGCGTCGCAGCTTCTTATCGCCCTCGCGAGAGCGGAGAATGTTCTCGGCTCCGACAATGCATTACTCTCCTCCATAAAGACCGAGCTGACTGAGACGGAGAGCATCTACTCCGACAGACTGGGCTCGGTCAATCTGACCGGGAGTCTTTCTCCCGAGGTTTACGTACAGACGGGAGAGCCTTTCGGAGAGGATTACAGTGAGACTCTCTCCTGGGACCTTGACGGAGACTGGTTCATAAAGAACACAAGAGAACGCAGTCCTCTCGTGTCCGTAACACTTGAGAACAATATACTCGACCTTGTCTATTCACGTTTCTCGATGGGCGTAATAAGTGCCGTCAGCAGGTACGGTGACAGTGAACCCTACTGGAACAATCATTTCCAGACACAGCTCTCGGGCGGCCACATCTTTCAGAACTTTCCGTCCGACGCCGGTATTTCGGTCGGTAAGGAAGGCGTGAGTCTCATTGTCGCCAGGGGAAAGGTATCTCTCGGCGAGGGATATACCGGTAATACGGCAATAGGTGACAACTACGACTACCAGGAATTCATGAAGGCCGGCTTCTACACCGAGCATACCTCCGTATTCCTCACTCTCACCACCTTCGATTCGTCACATAAGAATCCGTACGAGAAAGATGAGAAGGGTAAGACAGAGACTCTCAATCCCTGGGATGTTCTCTCGTCCCGCTTCACGGGCTGGAGGGAAATCAGACAGAGCGTCGACTACGAAGTTACTCTCTTCGAGTCCTTCAGGTTCTCCCTTGCCTTCGTAACTCTCCTCGACACAACCACCGCCTTCGACATAAGGTACCTCAATCCCTTCATGATCTTTCATAACTACTATGATTATCATGAGGAGACGATACTCGAAGCGAACAACATGATCACTCTCGATTTCTCATGGTCTCCCGCTCCGAAGTGGAATATATACCTGCAGCTTACGATGGATCAGAGCCAGGTCAGCGGAGAGGCCGAGGGATACCTGGGCTTCGGCTACACCGAGCCCAATGCCTACGGCGGCCTCTTCAACATCTCCTATAGTGATATCGTAAAGGACGGAATCCTGAACGTTTATGCCGAGGCTGTCTACAATATGCCGGGAATGTATCTCAACAGCAAGTTCTACGACAGTAACGGTAACGTGACACAGTACAAGGGTATGAGAAATGCAGAAGGTGAATTCGTCTCGTCCTATCCCGGATGCTACTCGCAGGATTACCTTCTCGGATACAAGCGTACCGAATCCGATTACGACGACGTCTCATACTCCGGCTATCTCTACGGCGGCGACCTTGTTGCCTTTTCTATAGGCGGTACATATCGCGTTCCCGACTCATATTCCATCAAGGCTTCGGTATTCTATATGGCTCACGGAGAAAAGGGCAGGGGAACGAAAACGGAGAACTACACGTTTGACGGAATCGACACGGTCGACGATGTCTGGCGTCTTGCCCTTACCGGCACTGTCGAGCATACCCTTGTTCTGAAGGCTGAAGGTGAGGTTGCTCTCTGGAAGTACCTTTCACTCTCACTCGGTGCCGCATATTCATACAGATGGAACTACAGGAATACGGAAGATAAGACCTTCTCGAATCTGCAGGCTTATGTAGGCTTCACGTTCTCATGGCCGGGAGTGTCTGTCTGAGGGACTTTTCGTGTTCAGACGAAAGTGCTCTGGTGCCGGTGCTCTTTACTCTGCGTCGTTATGTTCAGTCTCCCACAGTACAATCCCGTCACGGAGAATGTTCCTGTAGAAGGGAATGGTATCCTTCCACCTGTTGAACTTCTCGTAGTCGATGTCGATGACGGATAGCACCTTATCACATCTGAGCTCATAGGAGGCAACGCAGTCTATCATCCTCTTCGTAGTTTTCCTGTCGGGCTTCTCCAGCAGGATTATCGCGATATCCACATCGGATTCATCTGTCTCTTCTCTCCGGGCATATGAACCGTAGAGAATTGCCCTGTACATGAGAGAACCGTAGATGACGG
>CAVFVX010000095.1:0-10056 GCA_963626075.1 Acutalibacteraceae bacterium | reverse complement strand
TTCCGGCAGCATATGTCGTTTCACCGATTTTCCAGCCTTCAAAAGAATAGCCGGTGCGTGTCGGAGCTGCAGGAAGCGTGAGCTCGGTTTTATCAGCCCTTACAGTCACAACCTGTGTAGTACCGTCACCGTTGTCGACTGTGATGCTGTTGATCTTCGTCCAGACAGCAGCTATCGTCATGCCTTCCGTGTATGCGACTGTTGCTTCAGCCGCATACGTTGTTTCACCGACTTTCCAGCCGTCAAAGTCGTAACCATCACGTTTGGGTGCTTCGGGAAGCGTGAGCTCAGTTTCACCAGGCTTAAGGTATTTAGTCTCCGTTACATCATCGTAGAGAGTAATCACCACCGGTGTTCCAACAATGGCTGTTATCGTGGTGTCGCCCTTGATAGTAATCTTTTCGCCGACAGCGTATTCCTTTTCATCTACTGTCCACCCGATAATTTTCGGAACACCTTCAACTTCTTTCGGGAGAGCGTATTCTTCCCCGTCTCTGACAATTTCCGTCTTCACGACCTTGTCTTCATACTTGATAGATACATGGTGGAAGAATGGGTCCTCTCCACATGATATAAACAGTGATGCAACCATCAGAGTTGCCAGTAATACAGTAAGAGCTTTCTTCACAGAATTTCTCCTCATCCTCTTTTTTTTCAAAGGATAAACTAGGAAATGTTTTTTTTGCAACACTTTTTTACACAGTAACACCGTAATAATCGAGCTCGGTGAAGGCTTCTCTGACCATCTGTGCAAACTGTCTCATGCCTCCATCGCCTACTACCGGAGCTTCTTGATAGATGTTTATCGTCACCTGAGTCGCTCCCTGATAGGAAGCACTCGACACTGCAGTCTGCGTGGAAACCGTGTCCGTAACAGCCGAAGTATGTGTCCCGTACTCGTCCCACTTGATGAGTCTGTCGTAGAGGCCAGAGAAGGCATCTGACGAGAATCCTCCGGGAGATGACGGCATACTTTTCGCCGAAAACGGATGCGTGATGTTGTAGATTGCTATTCCTATGCATTCTCCGAGGTAGCTTATCCACTTTCCGAGCCAAGAGAAGAGATCTGCAACATACTGGATGGGAGCCATTATGAGAGTGAACAGCTTACCCACAGCAGATATCACCGGAGTAAGTGCATCAAAGACAAGCGCCACTATCTCGATGATAGGACTCAGGAGCTGAAGAACCGGAACAACTGCAGTCATGAGGATGTTCGCGATGATTTCGATTATCGGATAGATGCTGTCGAAGATTGGGAGGAACACCTCTGCAAGCATATTCCCGATCAGGACAAGCGTGTCCTTCAGCGGAGCGAGAACCGTGTTGATCATCTCAGAGAATACTTCACAGAATCCCTGGATAATCGGCAGCAGAATCGCCATCCACCAGCAGCCGGAAACAACAGCATCAATAATCGAGCCGACAGCTTCGAGAAGACTGGAAAGAGACGACGAGAGAGAGGACACCATGTTTGCGACTCCCGACTCTTTACTGAAAATCGAGAGAGAATTACCGTCACTGTCCTTGAGACCTGAGTCTGTAGCATCGGACCACGCTGACGAGAAAATCTGACTGGAGGTACTCTTCTCCTTGAGGGCTTCAACTACTTCTCCCGTTCCTTCATCTATAGCCTCTATGGTCTTTGTGCTGTTGCGGTCGAGAAAGTCATTGAGCCATGTTGTGAATTCGGTAATATCATCACCGAAGGTATCACCATAATAGGTGGTGATGTCGCTCCAGAGCTCTGAGATTGCTTCTTTATTCTCCGAGACGAAGTCTGCTCCCCAGGTAGACAAGGCTGTCCCGATAGACGAGAAGGACTTCTTGCTCTCCTCGAGGTACTCATCAGAAGACTTAGCTGTCCACGAAGCGAGCTTCTCTCCGATAGTCTCCCCGGTCGATGCTTCCCACTCTTCGATTACAGGAGATAACAGTTCATCAAACTTCTCTCCGATTTCACTCCAGGCTTCACTGTTGTCTTCTTTCTTTTCGAGGAGTGTATCACCCCAGGTGAAGAGTTTCTCGACAAGCTCTCCCGAGTCCTTCACGGCAGCAGTCACTTCCGTGTAGTCGGGAGTAGCAACTGTTATTCCTTTTATCTCGGAATAGAGGTCCTTCACGACCTGGTTGTTCTCCTCGACTGTCGCTGCTGCATCCACCGCATCCTGGACGGCTTCTGTGAAGTTATCACCGATGGAGGCAAATGAGTTCTGAGCCTTTTCAAGAAGCTTCTTTTCGTTGTCTTTGTCTACGCCGAGGTCGATGGATGCGAGTTTATCGCCGAAGCCGAATAGCTTACCGAACCAGGTACCCTGTATCTTCTCTCCTGCATCCTTGATGACGTTCTCTATTGCCTCCAGGACTGTGTTCTTGAGTTTTACACCTATGTAGCCTATCCACTCGATGATACCGCTGAAGAGATTCCCTATCATCGAAGGAATAGAAACGAAGATAGTCTTGATGACCGCTGCGCCGACTGCTCCTATGTTCTTGAAGAGAGTCGTGACACTCGTCTTGATGGTATCCCAGGAAAAGGTTGTCTTGAGAACATCTCCTATGTACCTGAAAGCATCCTTTGCTGTGTCGCCGATAGCAGCAAACCATGCGCCTATCTTACCGAAGACGTTCGTTACCGCTGTCTTTATGTTCTCTATTCTCTGCGGGAAGTTTATCTCCTCGAGTGTCTGTCCCGCCCATGTGACCATGTCAGAGAGAGCCTCGTAGAAGAAGTTCTTGATGGAGATGAAGGCGTTCTCGAGTATCGCACCGGCATTATCTACAACAAGCTCGAGCATATCGGGAATGTTCTTGATGAGGGCTCCGACAAGCTTGACGCCGTTGACGGCTGTAGAGACTACATTGTCCACAATCTTCCCGATATCACTCTCGGTAAGCCAGTCTCCGATACTGTTGATGAGCTCTGAAAGGTCCACTCCCGCTTCATCACAGTAGCTCGTCAGGAGATACATCCCATAGTTATAGATACCGTCCATCAAAGCGTTGACTGCATCAGGAATGGCATTGAGGGCAAGGTCCATCAGGGAGATTGCATCATCGATTGCCAGCTTGAAATACTTGGGAACCACTTTAACGAGTGTCCCAAGATAGCTCTTGATTCCCTCGTACGAGAATACCTTCCCAATCATTGATGAGACGGTGTCTCCGAGCTTCTCCATGAACTCGGGAAAGTTTGACAGCACTGTCTTCGTGTTCTGGACAAAGGCATCGAACTTCACCTGTATTTCGTTGATGGTTGTGTCGAGAGATGCAATAAGGGGCGAGAACGAATAGTTCACCAAATCTCCCACAGACTGCTGGATATCTCCCCAGGCGTTGGAGATGTTCGTCAGGTGCTGACGCGTATCTATCTCGGCAAGCTCCTCGGAATACTGTCCAAGGCTTGAGATTACCCTGTCTATCGCGGCTCCGCTCTTGAGCTCAGCAGAGGTCAAATCCGACACATCTATACCGAGCCTCTTCAGCTGCGTAGTTGTTCCCGTGTACGTATTGAGGAGAGTCGTCATTGACGAGTTGAGATCTCGTCCCGTCACGTTAGAGAGATAAACTGACGCTTTCGATATCTTATCTATCTCATCAGAGGACTTACCGAGAGCCGCGAGCTCACTCACCATCGATTCAATCGAGTCTTTGCTCTCGAGTGTCTGACGGGAAAGCTCAGAGATTGTATCACATACCTTCTCGTATGCTTCACCGCTCCCGAGTGCTATCTCGAGCTGTTTGTACTTACGGTTGGCGTCAGAGAAATCGTTGAAACAACTTGCTACTGCATCTCCGAGTTTCTTAACCGCTGCGGTTATTGCCGTGAATGTGAGTGCGCCCTTTATTGTGGAGCCCACAGAGGAGCACGCACCTTCGAGCTTACTGAGGGAATTCTTGGCAGAGTTAACCGCACTCGATATGTTCTCCTCAGCCTTGATTATTACTTTTGCCTGTGCTGCCATTGTCTATGGTCTCCTTATAACGCAGAAGAGACCGCACCCATAAGGCGCGGTTCTACTTCTTTCCTTTGATTCTTTTCATTCTCTCCGAGAGGTGCTTACGGTAGTTCAGCTGTATGAGCTTCAGTATCTGCATCGTCATGTACGGCTGGTCCGTGATGGTTCCTTCAAACGGGAGAGATAAGAAATCTCCCGTCTCGCTGTCAGCGATGGGGAGATAGATATCTGTCACGTAGGGAATCCACCGTGAACACTCGCTGTAGAGAAGAGAGTTGTTTCTTCCCATGAAGAGCTCACGGCTTACCGCCGCTATCTCTCGTCGCTCTTCTTCTCCCGGGTAAAAAAAGATGCTTTCGAGTATTCTCCTATAACCTTCCCCGAGAGTTCCATTCTCTCGAAGACGAGGTTAGACAATGCTTCATTCGTCATCTTCCTGTTCTCGTCTTCATAGAAGTTGTGGTCGATGATGATGGAAGGCATGACTTCCTTGAAGAACATGATGAGTTCCTTCTGTCCCTTCTCATAGGCTTCCCTGAGATTCATCATCTCGAGTGTGGGAAGTTCCCTCAGCGTTATGAACGCATCCTCTTCCTTCTCGAGTCCGCTCTCATGGCCGACATTGATTCTCACGCTCTGGAGGAACGTGCCGTAGTTTCTTTTCTGTACGTACATTTTGCTTTCTCCTTTCAGACTGTTGTACTGGATGTATTGGTGATTACTATCGCAAGAGGCTCTTCACTGCCCGAGGAGAGTGCTTCTCCGTCAATCGACGCCGTAAGTGCACCCGTGCCACCCACCGATGCCGATACTGCTGTAATAGACACATACGGCATGATGATTTCGTACTTCTGCTTCTCCTTGTCTGAGGATGTGAAGAGAAGACTTATCTTCGCCGTATCTTCCGTGACGAGGTATTTGGATTTGAAGGACTCTATATCCTCTGTGTATGGAATCTCGAAAGATATCGTGACACTCCTCTGCGCATGCTGCGGCTGACCCACATACAAGCCCGTGGAGTACGTTCTCGGAGCATCCTCGAGGGCATTGTCCACCTTGAAAGTAGCTGACGATATGTCGAAGACTTCATCACCTACCTTGAATACTGCTGCGGTGCAGCGGTATGCGGGAATCGTGAACTTGGTGGTATCGGTACTGCGTGTTCCGGTCTCTTCATTAACGCCCTTGAGGTCAACAGAGCCTTTGACGTAATCTCCCGCTGCGCAGTCAAGAGAGAACGAAGAGACGGTGACCCCCGCGTACTTCTTGACGCTTGCTTTCCTGTCCACCAGGACCGTCAGAGACGGAAGCTCTTCATTCGGGCCGCAGAGTGCGTACTCGTGAGTGTACACGCCCTTCGTCTCATCCTGGGTTGTCTTCTCCGCGCCTCCGAGTGCCACATGTGTTATAAGCTGAGCAAACTCGGGACGCAGCACAAAGCTGAAGGAGCCGTCAACCGTGATTCCGAGAAGGTCACGCGACTCGGGTGTCTTGGAGGCAAGAAGACTTCCTTCGTCTCCCTTGCTGACTGAGAGTGCTATACTCTCGCTTGTAATATCTACGAGCGTATTCGGAGTAGCGGCTACCCCGAAGCTCGATTCCTTTCCTATGCGGAGAGACGCTCCGCTTCCTGTTACAAATGCCATATGTTTCTCCTGTTAAAAGATTCTGTCCCAGCGGATGCGGAGAGTCGCCTCGATTGCACTCTGGCTCTTTCCTGCCGTCACGTAGGGGTAATAGTCCATATCTGTCACTTCGGTGTAATCGACAAAGCCCGAGAGCTCACGGTCTGCTACGAGAAGGGAACAGAGTGCCGTAAAATACCCGAAGACACGTTTGATGAGAGTTGTGTGCGGTGCACCCTTCACGAGGATTGTTACCGTTACATTCATCGTTGCCTGGTCTGCCATGAGAGACAGAGCTTCGAAGTTCTCGTAGTCGGGTTCTATGTAAACCATCGTGTCTTTCCTCATGTTGTCCACATCCGGAAAGTCTATGACTACACTCTTCTCGTCCAGTGGCACAAGGTCCGCGCCGCCTTCATCTGCCGAGTAATGGTCAGCGATACTTTTGATAATCGTCTCCCTAAGACGCTCAAGTACCATCATTTCCGTTTTCATTTTCTAGTTGTCTCCTTCTCGACTCTGTCGATTTCCTTCTGCACGAGGGCGTCGAAGCGCTCCTTGAATGTCTGGCTCTTGAGATAGTCCACTACGGGCTTTGCCACGAAGTCCCTCTCGGGGAGCTTCACAGAGTGGACCTTCACCCATTTGCCGTCCTTCTGGAACGTGAGGTACTGACCGTTCTTTGCGGCGATTCTCGCCCCCTTTGCTATTGCATAGCCGTAGAAGAGGCCCTTCTCCGTCTGGGCTTTGGCTTCTACGATTACGCCCTTGCCGCTCTTTACGACACGACGTGTGATGCTCTTATAGAGGTCTCCCGACTCTTTATGGAGGCCGTAGGTCTTGTAGGCCTTCTTGACCTTTGCCTTGGCAGAGGTGCCGATTGACCCGAGCATCCTCTTCATCGCCTTCTGTTTGTTGACACCGAGACGCCCCAGCATTCTCAGAGCTTCGTTGAAATCCGTCTCGAGACTGAACTCGGCAGTCGTATATTTTCTGACTACACTTCCCTTTCTTCCCATACTCAGAACCTCATGATCCGTAAGCCGTCTAAGGGCTGCAGGTACTTTCTGTAGTTCGAGTAGTTCACAAACGTCCTCGAGTTGTCCGTGAAGCTCTTACCCGTGAGACCGATGTTTCCATTTCCTTCAGTCAGCATTAACGTTGCGAGGCGAAGGATTGAGAGGACAATAACGGAAGGCATCTCATCCGTACTCCAGCCCGCAGTGTACGTGACGGTGAAGGTTCCGTGTGTGAACGGCCCCTGACTCTTCTTTGTGGAAACAAGTCTGTCTCCCTTAAGGCGGTATTCGTCCGTCGGGAGTTCGTGGTCGTTGAGGAGCACGGATTTCACTTCAAGGACGTTCCTTGCACTTAGCCAGAGACCTTTTCTGAGGTTACCGTCTATCTCCTCGGTGTATTCCTTCTCTTCCGGGTCGAAGCCGAGGTAGTCCTTCACGATTTCCTCACTCGACTTGAGGAAGGTATTCTTACACATCACTGCATCGTCACTGTCCTCGCAGTTACCGCTGTATGCATTGAAAGATTCCACTGTCACTATCATTCTTTTTTCCTTTCAAAGGACACCCCGGGGGTGTTAACCCTGAGGTGTCCTGATTCGTCATGCCGCTGCCATTGCCATGCACTTGACGGCTTCGGGAAGGACGAGCTTACCATCCACTCTCTTGGAGGCAATGAAGCCCACCTGGCCGTTTCCTGCATAGAGCTCGTTGAGTCTCTTGAACGAGATTCCCTGTCTGTCGCCGATCCAGTAATAGGAAAGGTCTCCGAAGAGAACTGTCTTGTTGCCCGCACCGATTGCAGGAATGAAGGACGATGTGTAATAGGGCCTGCCGAGAATCGTATTGACCTCTCCGTCCTTGATAGCCGGCTGCCAGAGGTATGTACCGTCGTTGTTCTTGAGCTTTCTGATTGCCTTGACCGTGGAGTCATTGAGAATCCAGATGGCGCTCTTGCGGTAAGGAGACTTCAGAGAGTAGTAGAGGTCGATAAGCTCGTCTGCTGTGAGACTCTCGGCCTTTGCCGCCGTCACTCCCACTTCTGCACCACCTGTCTCTGCAAGGATTCCGAGAGGCTTGTGACTGCCGTTACCGACGATGAATGCCTCCTCTTCCTTCTCTCCGATACGTCTCGAGAACTCCGAGGAGATATATCCCTCGAGGTCGAAGACGCTGTCCTGAAGAAGCTCCTCCGAGACCCTGATGATGGTACCCACCTTATGTGCATCAAGGTTCACCTGGCCGAAGGTGTCGTCGCTTTCCTGGTATGCTCCTTCTTCTTCAATCCACGAAGCCGTTCCGTGAGAGCCTACAAGCGGAATCTTGTGGATACCGGTAGAGGTTGTGAAGGAATATGCATGACTTCTGATGATGTTCTCTTCCCTGAGTCCTTCAAGAAGTCTCTTCTCGTACTCGTCGGGAACAAGGTAACCGCCTTCCGAATCGACACCTTCCTGAAGTGCGTTCATAAACTCCGGTCTCTGGTAGCCGCTGCGTGTTCTGAGGGTATTCCAGAAGGCCTTCTTGTAGCTGTCAGAAGCACGCCCAACCTTCTCGTCAACCTTCATTCCTTCGGGCTTGCTCGTAAGAGGAGTATTGACGGCCTTGTTGAGTTCCCTCTCGAGTGCGTCAGCTCTCTCCTCTCTCTCGATTTCCTTACCGAAGTCGACAATCTCTTTCTCCATTCTCTCGTATGTGGCTGTGTCTTCCGCCGAGAGAATTCCCTTCTCGTTTCTGTGAGAATCCAGGAAGGCCTTCGCCTTCTCCCATGTCTTTGCGCGCTCTGCGCGAAGTTCGCTTACTCTGTTCATATTTTTCTCCTATCTGAGCAGTTCAAGTCTTTTCTCGAGTTCAGTGATCCGAGTGCCCTCGTCACTGACATCCGTCGTTTCCTTTACCTTTGCGGCTATGCGTCCCATGAGCTCTCTCTCCCCGAGGCGGGCTGAAAAAGAAAAGGCATCGTCAAACTCTTCGTTCTCAGATGCCTCGTCTCCGATAATGCTGTCTGCAAAGCCGAGCTCTACGGCTTTCTTCGCATTCATCCAGGTCTCGTTCTCCATCAGTTTCGATATGTCGTCCCTGGGGAGATTTGTCTTTCTCTCATACGCGTTGATGATGCTTTCCTTCACTTCCTCCAGTACCTTGATGGCCGTCTTCATTTCGTTGTGGTCACCGTATACTGTGGTTGCGGGGTTATGAATCATCATCATGCTCGTTGCTGCCATCTCGACTCTGTCTCCCGCCATTGCGACGACAGACGCTGCCGATGCCGCTAAGCCCGATACCTTCACGGTAATCTCACCCGGGTACTCCGAGAGTGCCGTGTAGATGACAGACGCCGCTATGCAGTCACCGCCTGGTGAGTTGATCCAGACCGTGACGGGACCGGTGCCCTTCATCAGTTCGTCTTTGAAAATCTTCGGAGAGACATCGTCTTCGTACCATGTGTCGTCTCCGATGACTCCGCCGATTTCGAGCTCACGAGGTGCCATAGGGTCGTCTTCTATGGAAGATGTGTTCTTCCAGTTCCAGAATTTCTTTTTCATATTCTTCGTCTCCTGTTTTTCTGTTCTGTCTCCTCCTCATCCGGAGGGTCTTTATTCGGTTCTTCTTCGGTCTCTTCTGCTTTCTGAGAATCTCCATTCACCCCGTACGCGGCCCCTGCATCACGGAGGCGCACTACATTACCGTTAAGGACGTGGATGAACCCGCCTTCTGACTCCGGAAGGAGATCCATGTTCTCGAGCTCCCTGCAGTCGTTGACAGAGAAGATGCCGTTCTGAATGCCTGTGGCATAGCCGCTCATACGGGAGGCATAGTCGCCCCTGAGGAGTCCATCGAGGTTGAAGCGGAAGAACATCGTCTTCTTCTCCTCATCGTTGAATAGAGCTCTTGCGAGGCTCTGCTCCCATCTGATTACCCAGGGGTCGAGAGTGAACTTCACGAAGTTGAGTGTTTCGTTCTCGATATTCGAAAAGGTTGCCTTCTCGAGGTCTCCCACCATGTGAGGAGGTACACGGAAGATTCTTGCAATCTCGTTTATCTGGAACTTCCTCGTCTCCAGGAACTGTGCTTCGTTGGGGGAAATCGAAATCGGGGTGTACTTCATTCCCTCTTCGAGAACTGCTACTTTGTGGGAGTTGCTCGAGCCGCCGTAGGCTGCATTCCAGCTGTCACGAACTCTTTCGGGGTCCTTCAATACTCCGGGATGCTCGAGTACTCCGGAGGGAGCCGCACCGTTAGCAAAGAACTTTGCGCCATACTCCTCGCAGGCTATTGCCATGCCGATGGCATTCTTTGCCATGGCTATGGGGGAATAACCCACAAGGCCGTCAAAGCCGAGTCCGGGAATATGCAGTACATCATCGGGTGTCAGGATAACGTTAGTCTCCTTACCTGCATTGGCTTCAGAGGAGTCTCTTGTGTACTTGTAATAGATTCTTCCGTCCGGTGCCC
>CAVFVX010000094.1:0-10073 GCA_963626075.1 Acutalibacteraceae bacterium | reverse complement strand
GACAGGGACGGCAATGCTGCGAGGAATCTCTATTCTATGCGTTGGCTGAACGCGGAAACAGCCGGGCGTTGGGAACCATCGTCCGCTGGCGGCCGGGCCGTCAAGAGCCTCGGGAGACACCGTCACTGGAGCAAAGTGCTCCAAACGTGAGTCTGTGAAGCAGGAACTTGATTCCTCGTCCCTAGGGCGAGGTAGTTCAATCTGTGAAACATTTCTTTCTCCTTAGAAGGTTTTCCGCATTTTCATGCGTCATCTTCTCTCTATCACGGCAGGGTCCCGGAGTCAATATCTGCAGTACGCTTACGACAGCGGGACAGCTCTCCGCTTCTCTTGAAACTTTTCCCTCTTAGTACGAATATTCACTCATGTCCTCCTCTCAGTCAAAAGCAATAGACTTCACACAGGGTAATCTCAAGAAGGAGATTATTTTTTTCGCCATGCCCCTCTTCCTCGGGAACCTCTTCCAGCAGCTTTACAACACTGCAGATTCCCTCATCGTCGGCAACACACTCGGAGCCGAGGCGCTTGCAAGCGTCTCCTCGTCCGGGCCTCTCATCTTCATGATGACGGGCTTCTTCAACGGAGTCGCGACGGGAGCTGGTGTCGTGATAGCAAAGTACATAGGAGCGCGTGAATACGACAAGGTCCGCGATGCCGTCCACACGGACATCGCATTCGGAATAGTATCGGGAATAATACTCACAGTCCTCGGCGTTGCCCTCACTCCGTCCATTCTGAGACTCATGAACACCCCCGAGGACATAATGGAGGGGAGCATCTCGTACTTCCGCATCTACTCCATCGGAATCATCTTCTCCATCATGTACAACATAACGATGGGAATCATGAATGCCGCGGGAGACTCCACGCATCCTCTCGAGTATCTCATAATATCCTCGATAACCAATGTCGTACTCGACATCTTCTTCATCACCGTGCTCCACACGGGTGTCGGAGGCGCGGCGCTCGCGACGACGATGGGCCAGGCGCTGTCGTTCATCCTCTCCTTCATAAGGCTCCTCAGGTCAAAGGAAGTCTACAGAGTTGAAATAAGGAAGATAAGATTCAACATGCCTCTTCTGAAGGAAATCATCCGCTACGGTCTTCCATCCGGCGTCCAGAACTCCGTCATCGCGATAGCGAACCTCGTCGTCCAGTCGAACATCAACACGTTCTCCTCCACTGCCGTTGCCGGAAGCGGCGCCTACTCGAAGATCGAGGGCTTTGCATTCATACCCATTACCTCGTTCTCGATGGCACTCACCACATGCATAAGCCAGAACCTTGGTGCCAGGAACTACGAAAGAGCGAGAAAGGGCGGAAAGTTCGGTATTGCCTTCTGCCTGGTGCTTGCGGAAATCATCGGTCTCATCGTATTCCTCTTCTCGCCTTACCTCATCGCCCTCTTCAACTCCGACCCGGCCGTCGTCGCAATCGGCGTCAAGCAGTCGCACATCGAGGGCCTCTTCTTCTTCCTTCTTGCGCTCTCGCATTCGATAGCCGGAATAATGAGAGGAGCGGGAAAGGCAAAGGTGCCGATGTTCGTCATGCTTTCCATATGGTGCATCCTCCGTGTCACCTACATAACAATTGCCCTCTCGATATCACATACGATAGACCTCGTGTATGTCGCATATCCCCTGACCTGGACGCTCTCGTCGATTATCTTCGTGATCTACATGCGTCACTCCGACTGGATACACGGACTCGATAACGAGATCCACGCAGCTTGAGAAAATCCCCCATCATCACAGAAGGGGGATTTTCACTGCACCGTATATTACTCAGTTTCCGAGGCTCTTCAGGTACTTCTCGATTTCTGCCGCTTCTCCGTGGAAGACTACGCCCTTCATGCCCTCATGGACGGCTCCGGCGACGTTCAGGGGCAGGTCGTCGACAAAGAGGCATTCCTCAGCTCTGAGGCCGTAGCGGTCAAGAAGAAGGTGAAAAATCTCCGGCATGGGCTTCACCATCTTCACCTCCCCCGAGAACACGATGCCGTCGAAGCACTCCGAGCCCGGAATGAGATGGAAGTACTCATGTACGAGTGCGGGGGCATTGGAGAGCAGGTATATCCCGTAGCCTTCCTTCTTCTTCTCCCTGACATAATCCCCCATTCCCTCCACGGGATGAATCATGTCATACCAGAATAACGAGTGATGGATATACCCCCAGAGGCGCTCGGGAAGAACGGTGCGGAAGATCTCCTCCGCTTCCTCCTCCCTGTATGTTCCCCAGTCAATGAGCGGCCAGACCGAGGAGCGGAACATCTTCTCATTGAGGAGTTTCCTGTCTTCCGCATTCTCCACGCCCATCCAGTCGAGAAGCATGTCCCCCTTCCAGTGGATGAGGACGTTGCCCATATCGAAAACGAGATTCTTTATCATCTGTCAATTCCTTCTTCTCCCGCATTCTACAACGGAACGCTGCATTTCCGATACTCTCCGGTTCTTCTTTTTTCCTCTTTGTGTCACAATTGCAGCATGAAGATTCTTGTAATCAACCCCGGTTCAACCAGTACCAAGATAAGCCTTTTCGATAACCGTAACTGTCTCTTCACGGAGTCTGTATTCCACGATGCTCCGCTCCTGTTGTCATACCCGACAACGAACGACCAGCTTGATATGCGTAAGAGCGTGACTGTGGATATTCTCTCCCGCCACGGCTTTTCGCTCTCCGACGTCGACATATTCGTCGGCCGCGGCGGCTCCGCGCACTCGCAGAAGGGCGGCCTCACGATAATCGACGAAAATCTCTTCGAAGATACGAAGAACGAGGTCGCAGGCACAGACCATGCAGCGAAACTCGGGGTGATGGCCGCATACGAATGGGGTAAGGAGTACGGAAAACCCGCCTACACGATAAATCCCACAAACATGGATGAACTTGAACCCGAAGCAAGGATCACGGGAATAAAGGGACTCTACCGCCGCGCGCAGTCGCACGCCCTCAATCAGAAAGCGGTATGTGCGGCGGAAGCGGAGAAAATGGGAAGGAAAACCCGGGACTGCTCGTTTGTCATAGCCCACATCGACGGAGGAATAACGGTAGGCGCCCACAGAGGCGGCAGAATGATTGACTGCACCGAAGGGGCGGGAGGAGACGGCCCGTTCACTCCCACCCGCATCGGCTCCATTCCCGTCCTCGGTGTCGTTAGATACATTGAAGCCGGTCACACCACCTCCGAACTCAGAGCTCTCTGCTCACGCTCGGGAGGATTCGTTTCCCACTTCGGCACGTCGGACACGAAGAAGGTGCACGAGCTCGTGGAGAACGGAGACGAACACGCAGTGCTGGTTTGGAATACGATGCTCTACCAGACAGTGAAGGCCATCGGCGAGATGGCTGCCGTACTCTCGGGAAAAGTCGATGCCGTAATCCTCACGGGAGGCCTCGTAAGATACCCCGACCTCGTTGACTACATCTCCTCGCACTGCTCCTTCATAGCCCCTATTGTCACGTACCCCGGGGAGCTCGAACAGGAAGCCATGGCCTGGGCCGTATGCGATGTACTCGAGGGAAAAGCGGAACCCAAGAGCTACGCTGCGAGGGATGTCTTCACGGGCTTTGAATGGGACAACACAGTTTATTGAACTGCAAAAACTGAATTCCACATTTTATAAATGCCGAATTCGTACCACAAAGAACAAATCTGCTTGCTAAATCAAAGAATTGGAATTATCCTTTATTCATAGAAAAGAGAAAGGATAACCCATGCTGTTACAGTTCATATGTTCAAACCACAAATCCATACGCAACGAAGCTGTGTTCTCGACCCTTGCGAGCAGCGATGACACCTATTCTTCGAGGCTGATGGAATTCTCCGGGTTCAGGATTCTTAAGTATGCCGTTATATATGGAGCAAACGGTTCCGGGAAAAGCAACTTCATGGATGCAGTCGCATTTGTCAGGAACATGGTGATCAACAGCATCACCCACCAGCCGGGAGCTGCAGTACACCAGGTTCCACACAGACTTGAAAGCGTGAATTCCGAAAGCTGCTATGAGATTCAGTTCGTAAAAAACAGTACAAGGTATGCCTACGGTTTCACTCTCAAACTCATGGAGATAACTGATGAGTATCTGTACTGTTATCCCAACAACAGACAGACCGTCATTTTCGAACGCTGTGGTAATTCCTTCACTGAAGGCAACCGTTTCAAAGGACGTCTTTCCTCCTGCCGTGATGTTCTGAAACCGAACAGACTTCTGCTGTCGTGTGCGGCAAACTTCAGTTCTGTAACCGAAATCGCCGAAGTCTACGATTTTTTCCGCACTGACCTCGTAGTCTATAACCCCCTCAACCGTGAAAACTGGCTGAATTACTCCCTGTATCAGATGGCGCAGTGTCCGGAGATGAAGTCGGCTGTCCTGAAATTTCTCGATGAACTCGGAACTGGAATAAGGGATATAAGGATAGCAGTCGACGAAACAAAGCTTGAATCTTCACTCATCTCCCCCTTCTACACACAGGATATCCGCCCGCTTCTTCTCCAGAACAGCACAGACGCCATAAAGGCGCAGGTTGTTTTCGATAAGTTCGAAACGGATCTCATGAACGAGGAGTCAACCGGAATAAAGAAGCTTCTTGCCCTTCTATCTCCGATTATCGATACAATCGTCAACGGCAGGGTGCTCATCTGCGACGAGCTTGAATCAGGACTTCACGAGTCTGTCCTTTTCGCTCTCGTCCGTCTCTTTGCCGACTACAGATCAGACAGATTTCCACAGCTGATTTTCACGACTCACGAAACGGGCCTCCTGAGCCTCGATCTTTTCCGACGCGACCAGATCTGGTTTACGGAACTCAGGAACGAAGACAGATCAACAGACCTCTATTCTCTCGCGGAAATCAGAAAGATAAGAAAGGATGACAACTTCGAGAAGGGATACATCTCCGGGAAATACGGAGCAATTCCGATGCTGAACCTCGATTTCGCAAAAATCATTAAAGACCTGCAGGAATTTTCAGAACATGGAGAAACATAAGAAAGGAATCCTTTACACGGAAAGAACTGCCGATTCAAGGGACAGCAGACCTGTTCCGCCGGAAGTGGTCCATTTCTCGCTTCCCGAGATTACTGAACATTTCTCTGACGGATTAAGAGCTGTCAGAGACCAGTTCGACGTTGCCGACTCACTTGTCAGCGAAGGCAGGGAGGAAAGTGCAAAGACAATCTGGAGGTCTCAGATAGTCCTTGCAGAAGGACTCCTGGATTTCCACATTCACGAAATCAGCAAATACTGTCTCTTCCGCATGTTCAACAGAGAGTGGGAGAAATCCGAAAGATATGACTCGATAATGATTCCCATGAGGGAGGTCGAAAAGGCAGTCAGCACCAACTACAAGAACTGGTTCTTCACCTTCATGAACGACAAGATGGCCAGAGAGGTGTTTCTCTCCTCTGAAAGCATGCGTGATCAGCTCAATCTCGCGGGACTCGGATTTGCAGAGGTGATGGGCAGGGCTTTTCCGGAAAAGAACGTGCATGATTCCATCCGTTACGGGATGTCGGTTGTCGGAGAACTCTTCAGACGACGCAACGAAATCGCACACCAGAGTGACCGCAGCCATGCTTCCGCAGAGCTGAATGACATCACAAAGGAGTATACAGAGGACTATATCTCGAAGATTGAGGCAATAGTGAACGCGATAGACACTGAAGCATCCTGCCGGGAAAGAGATTATCTGGATTCATCCGACTGAATTTTCCCTCTGAACAAGCGCCTTCTCCAGGTCGCTCTCCATAACAGGCTTGTCTTCAGGAATACCGGGAAACTCAAAGACATACGGATCCATGATGATGTCAGCCGGCGTCGAGAGCTCGATTCCCATCTCAGCGAGTGCAAGTACTGTCTCCTTGTTCGTCTTTCCTTCGGAGAGCAGCAGTCTCTCGTAAAGGGACATGGCAATCTAGCGCTTCATGTCACGTACCGACCATCCGGAATTAACGCATTCCTTCTCATAGAAGCTGCGCTTATCTGGATCGGAGATGGAGAGTAACTCACAGTAATGCGACCAGCTCAATTTGCCAGACAGTGTCTGGCGAATTTGATAAACCAGATAGAACTGGCGCATATTCTGCAGATTGGAACGGGAAAACCCCTTTCCGAGCTCCTTCGTCAGCTCTCTTGAGAGAACACGCAGCGTCTGCTTTCCGTAATCCGCCCGTTCCGGCAGAGTCTGTTCGTATTCACATATGATGCGTCCGATGTTCCAGTAGGTACTCAGAAGTTCTGTATTCACCTGCCGCGCAACGTTGCGGCGCGCAGCATCCATGACTGCTCTGATTTCGCTCACCACCGAAGAAACATCAGGATTGTCTGTCAGGCTTTTTCCATCCGTCATCGCGTATCCTCCATAAATTCTTATTATAGCATATCATCGGAAGAAACAGCCACAAACTGCTGGTTCTTGCTCCTCGGCTTTTCGGGGAGCGTGTACCTCAGTCTCCCTTCCTCAATGAGCGGAAGAACGAAGTTGTTGATGAAGTATGTCGGGTGCTTCCTGTCATAGCCGAATTCCTCTGCCAGCACTTCCCTCGTCCGGGGTTTCGCACAGAACGAAACAATGCGCTCACTCAGTTTTGTATCAACCTTCTTCTCATTATAGAGAGTCACCCTGAAGGTTCCACGGCTGTTCTCGAACTTCGGCTCCCTGAGTCCGGCCTTCCGCATTTCGGCGTAGATTGTCGGAATACCGGAATAGCGGTTTTCGGTTGTATCCAGGATTTCGAGAGCTGCGGCAAGGAAGGGATTCCTGACGTCAGCCTTCACCTTTCCCTGTTCATCAAGTGTGAGCCGGCCGTAAAGTCCTCCCGGGTTCGATACTTCCAGCCTGTCCGGGTACATCTCAATGCAGATCGGGTCGTTTTCAGTGTGAATGCTGTAGTCTCTGTGAACAAGCGCATTGAGAATGATTTCACGCACCGCCTTCACGGGGTATTCGCTGACATCGCATCTTCTTCCGTTTCCGTCAATCACGGTGGATGTCCTCATGTTCTGTCTCACGAACGCTATCGCACTCTCAAGCATCTGAGGAATCGTTCCGTCAAGACGTCTGTTGACAATGAATCTCTCTCCCGCCTCCGACTCCTCTGCATATTCCTTCGAGGCACAGACGACGGCGACGATGTCGAGATTGGGTGACAGATACTGCGGATACTTTCCGAAGAGCATTATACCGCAGACAGTCGGAACGCCGTTTCTGTCAGAAAGGCCGTTCAGCATTATGAGGGTATCCTTATCCATATTGACGAGATTGGGCTTGACGGAAACCGAGCGGGCGATGAATGCGTCAAGCTGAATGGAATCAATCATCGAAGAATCGATTCTCTTCGATGTTCTGAGTTCATCCTCGGTCTTGTATTTGAATGCATCACAGCTGTAGATTTCGTATTCCGTCATCGGAAGATCGGCATCCCCTACCCTCACATACGAACCTCTGCTCTTTCCCTTTCCCGAGTAGTAACAGGGTTTGTTTACTGCGTCAATCTCCGGAATCTCGGCAGAAACCACCGTTCTGCCGTCATGGATACAGAAGCTTATGAGGGGACGCACAACGGGAACCATCTCTTCGGCCTGCTGGACGATCTTCTTCTCGAGTTCGTCGGGATTATCGACGCCGGTAACTGCGTAACCGTTCTTCTCGTCAATGCCGAAGAGAATAATCCCGCCGGAGGTATTGGAGAAACTCGAAAAAGTATCATAAAGCTTTTCGGGCGCACCGTTCTTCGCGCTCTTGAACTCGACAGAGAAAGTCTCCGTCTTCTTCTCCAGAATTTTCGTTATGAGGTTTTCCAGTTCCTTTTCCTGCATCAGAACACTCCTTATTTCATACGTCTGATTCAATAATACTTCAAATAACTAAAATTGCAAATTTAATTAAAATGAATTTCTCAAATATTTCTTTGATTATCGGCCGACAGATTCACTTTGTCTCAGTCATATTCAGTCTGTTTTCCCGATTTTATGCAAATCCTTGCCGAAATAACTCAAATTCTGAATTTTTCTAAAATGAATTACTCAAATTCTCCCTCATTCCACGAGAAGGATGATATCCCAGTCGGGAAGAGAGTGAGCAGTGCGGAGCGTGAACTTCGAATAAGAAGGATGGAGCTCCCTGATTTTCCCCAGGAGCACCCGGAAGTCGTCGATTCTGTGATAAACCGAGAGAATGAGCTTCGGCCCCGCTTCTCCGATTATCCTTTTCCCGCCTTCGAGTATCTTCTCCTCGTCCCCCTCGGCATCGAACTTGAGAAGAGTCGGCCTCTTTCCTTCGAGCATTTTGTCGAGTGTGACGGTTCTTCTTTCCTTTCCCGAGAGAGAGCGCGTATTTCCCCTGCCCTCTCCCTCAGTGAACGTAACGCTCTCCTCCTTATCGGAAAGGAGATCATTATAGAGTGTGATACGCTCTCTTCCCTCAAGTCTACGCTGTGCCTTCCTCAAGCTGCGGATATCGGGTTCGAAGCCTATTATCTCACGGTATTTTCCCTTCGTAAGAGAAATGAAACGTTCTATCGTGTCGCCGTCGTATGCTCCGATGTCGACGAAGGTTTCGTCATCGGTAAGTGAGAGGTTTCTCCAGCTTTCTTCCGGTTTCTCCTCCACGGGAAGAAGGAAGGAAATATCTGCCGAAAGACGGAAGGCGATAATACTGTCGAATACCTCGCGGCTTTTATCGTCCGTCAGCGCCGCTCTGAAGTAATCGAAGTCGCTCTTATGAGAGATGTAGTATTCACTGTCGAAGGGCCTTCCGTTTTCGTCAGAGAGGAGACAGGGGCAGTAGAAATCGTTCTCCGCGGCTATCTCCATTATTATCTTTCCGATGACTCTTTCATCGTGCGTTCCGAAGCCCATGACGACAGCCATGCGCCCGAATATCTCCTTTGCTCTCGAGTACGGGAGAACACGGAAAGAGTGGAAGGTGCGGTTTCTTACGAACTCGTCCGAGACGAATACTCCGGAAATCCTGACACCTCTCTCTCCGAGGAGTGTTATGAGTCTGTCTGCGGCATCTCCCGTGCCGTACATCACAACGGGGAGTTCTGTCTCTTTTATCCTCTTCCAGAAATCAGTCATCACTGCACTCCTTCCCGAGTCCCTCCGGATTCACTATCCGGTAGACGCCTCGGCCCGTTCTTTCGATAAGCCCCTCATCCTCGAAGGAGCGAAATACATAGAGAAGATGGCGGTAGCTTACAGAGAGACAGCGGGCGGTATCGGAATGGGAGCGCGTATATATTCCGTCTACGCTCGACGAAAGGATATGCTCCGCAAGTCTCCGTCTCAGAGGATATGAGAGATTCCCGCTTGTCTTGAGATTGACCCTCAGGAGCTTCGTTGCAATATACACAGAGAGGTTTCTGAGGAACACCGCATCACAAAGGAGCAGGTCCCTGCACTTTGAAGTATCAACGACGTATGCGCGGCAGGGCGTTGCAGCTTCGACAAGCGACGTGTACTTCTGTATTCCGAGGAGTTCGAATTCTCCGTAGAAGGCCCTCTCTTCCGTATAGTCCAGCGTCGACGTCTTTCCGTCGGGATAGAGCAGCGAACAGCGCGAGGAACCGGAATATATGTACACGAGCTTTCCGCCTTCGTCTCCTATATTGAATATGGTGTCGCCTTTACGGTATTCCTCTTCCTTCACGTAAGGCGTGATGTCGAATGAGAAGAGAGAAAGGAAAGTACTGTCCATTGCACCCTCCGAATATGCTGTTTCTCATATTCTATCACACCTGACGGTGCTATAACAGAGTCATGGATCCGTACACACTCTTTGTTCAGGCGATAGGCTTCATCCCGTCGTTCATATCTATAGCTTCCATACAGCTCACGAACCGCAAAAGGATTCTCATCCTCCAGCTCGTCTCCGGCTTCATGTGGGTGACACACTACTATCTTCTTTCGGCGTACACCGCAGTTCTCACGAACTCCATCGGAATCTTCCGCTCCGCCATCAGCTACTTCAACGACAGAAAGTGGGCGAAAAGCATACTCTGGCTCTATCTCATAATCGCGCTTTCGATACTCTCCTCAGTTCTCACATGGGAGGGACCGGTGTCCCTCCT
>CAVFVX010000093.1:0-10093 GCA_963626075.1 Acutalibacteraceae bacterium | reverse complement strand
ATACTGTGAAAGTCTGAATCTGCCACTTTGCCGTCAGGGAATAATCCTGCTTTACGGATGTCTCGAAGTCGTACGGGGTATCACCATCGTACCAGCCGAGGAAGGTATAGCCTGTCTTTTCGGGGTCGGAGGGTTTAACTGCCTTTTCGCCGTCTATGACTTCCTTAATAGTCGCTTCGCTTCCGTTATCGGCGTCGAACGTGACCTTATGGATAATAACGGGACTATCTGCGTCACATGAGACGATAAGCATTGCAAGAAGCAGTAACATCATCAATACGGCAAGTGTTTTCTTCATTGATTTTCTCTATCCTCTTTGTTTTTCAAAGGATAGCCCAGGAAATGTTTCTTTTTCAACACTTTTTTCGTGCTATTTCCCCGGTTCCTTATTCCTGTCGTCACCGTATATCATCTGCTGCAGCCCGGCATATTGCAGGAAGCCCCTCTGTCGTACTCGGGGTCCGGGTATCCCGTGAGACGGGGAAACCTGCAGGTGAACAGATCCGGAACAGAGTTATACGGAAGAGAATGGATGAGAGGAAGAAAGACGGGAGTATAGAGCATTGCGTATCTTAACTATTCATTCCGGGCAGTTTCAGAATGCCTTCGCCGGGCTCGCTGTATGATACCGGCTCCGGTATCAGGGCAGAGGGGGAAATATGCATGGTTATCGTATCCCCGGGAATCGGATGTTTCAGAGTTCATCGTACTTCTTACTGCTGTTTCTCGCCTTCTCCACGGGGTACTTTTCCCTGTTCTTCTTCATTTTCTCCCTGATGATTTCATTGGGATCGAAGCCGAGTACGTCTGCGAAGTCCAGGGCGTAGACGATGACGTCGGCAAGTTCGTCCTTCATCTTCTCACGGTTCTTCGCAACGGCCTCCTCGCTTGTCTTCCACTGGAAGAGCTCGAGAAGCTCCGATGCCTCGAGGGAGAGGGAGAGCGCAAGGTCCTTGGGGTTGTGGAACTGCTTCCAGTTCCTCTCCTCCACGAATGCCATGCAGTCGTCAACGGTTTCCTTACTTATGTCCATTGTTGATTCTGACTCCTTTTGAAAAGGCCCCGCTTTGAAACGGAGCCTGTATATTCGATTTGTTCTCTTACTTTCAGAATCTGAATCCGAGGCCGAGAGAAGCGGCAACGGAGAGCTCGCCGAACTTGAAGGACTGGAGATCCGTGAAGAAGTATCTGCCGTAGCCTTCGAGTGAGAGGTATGCCGTCTTTCCGAGATTGAGGGAGAAGCCCGCAACACCCGTGAGTACCCATGCGGAATCGAAACCGTCGATCTGATGGAGGTCCGAATGAGCAGTGGTGAACTTGTCGGAAGCAAGGGAGTAGCCCATACCTGCACCGAGATAGAAGGAAGCGTTCTTCGTGTTGATGTAGGTCATAAGCTTGAGATCCGCCGTTCCGTCGAAGCCCCAGTTCGTATTCTTGAGATACCATGAGAACTCGTGGCCGCTGAATGCTCTTCCCTCAGGGATGAAGACGAAGCTTATGTCGGATCTGAGGCCGATGCCGAATGCACCGAAGTGCACGAGGTTCCTGCCTTCGAGCGTGATTGCGAAGCGCGGGAAGATTGAGGGTTCCTTGAAGTTGTCGATGCTCTTGAAGCCGAACTCCGCACCGAGAGAGAAGCTGAGGTTGAAGGATGCCTTCACTGCCTCCGCCTTCGGAGAATCCTTGACTGTCTCGACTGCGACGGGAGCAGGTGTCTCAGCGACTGCCGGTTCTTCTGTAGCAGGTGCAGCTTCAACTGCTGCCGGAGCGTTTTCCTCGACTGCGGCAGGTGCTGTTTCAACGACTGCAGCCTTCTCTGCTTCGATTGCAGCATAGAGGGAGTCGATGTACCACTCCGCTTCGCTTTCAAGTGCGGCAACTGCAAGAGTTATGAACTCATCGCTCTCGGCGGGATATGTAAGGTAGACAGTACCGTCTGCAACCGAGTATGTGACGGCAGCTGCCTCGGGGTAAGCCCTGAGGAGCATCTCAGCACACTCTGCAACATCCTTCTCCGTCGTTCCCTCGGGAAGAGTGATGGAAGCATTGTCGCTGTATGCAACGATGTTCGATGTGATTCCCCTGTATGTGAAGATAGTCGAGATGACGGGAAGTACCACTTCCTCTTCAACGGTTTCTTCCTCTACTGCCTCTTCAGCGACGGGGTTGAGGTAATCGATGAGCCACTCGGCCTCCGTCTCGAGAACTGCGTATGCTCCCTCGATGAACTCTCCGGACTGCTCGGGGTAATAAAGCTCCACGACGCCGTCAGCGGAGGAATACGTTACCGCCGATGCCTCGGGGTATGCTGCAACAAGCATTGCCGCACATGCCGCGATGTCCTCGTCGCTTACGCCTTCGGGAACTGTGAGAGTTGCATGGTCGCCGTATGCATTGATTTCAGACGTGACTCCTCTGTAGGAGAAGAGAGTCGAGAAGAGAGGAAGCACGACTTCCTCTTCCGTTTCTTCAGCAACAGGCTCAGCTTCCTCGGCTGGAGCCTCGAGAGACGCATAGATCATGTCGATGTACCACTCAGCATCGCTCTCGAATGTGCTGAGAGCCATGAGGAGGTATTCGTCGGTCTGTGCAGGGTATGTGAGGTATACAATGCCGTCTTCAACGGAGTATGTGACAAGCTGTGCTTCGGGGTACGCAGCAAGAACTGCAGATGCAGCTGCAGCTATGTCGTCGTTCGTCGTTCCCGCGGGAATCGTGAGAGTTGCATTATCGGAATAGACGACGATGTTCGATGTAATTCCCCTGTATGTGAAGATAGTCGAGATGACAGGAAGAACCTCTTCTACAACAGTCTCAGCTTCCTCAGCGGGAGCCTCCTCTGCTGCTACGGGTTCCTCGACGACTTCCTCGACTACGGGTTCGGGTTCGACTTCGAGAAGATGATAAGCTGTGCTTGTTGCACTGACGGACCAGTTGACGCCGTCGTATGAACACTGAAGGTACAGTGTGTAATCCGTATAAGGATCAAGGCCCGTTGCCGTGTATGACGATGTGTTTCCGTCCACGACGGTCCACTCCCCGTCCTCACCGTTCAGCTGATAGCGGTATGCCGTGACATCGGGATCGCTCAGGAGCCATTCCCAGCTAACGTTCATCGCCTTTCTCGCCGAAAGGGGAAGAACGATCATCAAGAGCACTGCAAGAACAAAGACAACTTTGGAAAGCTTCTTCATGTAAAATATATCTCCTGTCTTTAATTACGCGTTGAAATCAAATCGAGTTCGCACTCGTTACCACAATAATACAAATAACTTATAACGGCAATTGTTACACTTCAAAAACACAAAAACTCTTTTTTCTCCCTGTTATCGGAATAACATTCATTGAGCATTTTTCCCTTATATGGTAATAACTGTCCTATGCATGATGATTTCACAGTCGCGGTCTTCTGCGGTTCCACAATGGGAAAGCGGGAGATTTACAGAAGGAAAACGATGGAGCTCGGTGAGGAGATGGCGAAAAGGAACGTCTCCCTCGTCTACGGAGGCGGCAACCGCGGCCTCATGGGGGTGCTCGCACACACTGTCTACTCGCGCGGCGGCTCCGTCACGGGAGTACTGCCGGAGGCGATGAACATAGCTTCCGTAACGGACGGTGCGGTTTCGACGAAGACGATAGTCGTTAAGGACATGCACGAGAGAAAGAGCACCATGTATTCACTCTCCGGCGGCATCATCGCGCTTCCGGGGGGAATCGGAACGATGGAGGAATTATGCGAGATATATACCTGGAGGCAGCTGGGGTACAGCAGCGCCAACATCGCCCTCTACAACATCGACGACTACTACTCGCCCTTCCTCATGCAGCTTGAGCGAGCAGTCGAAGACGGATTCCTGAATCCCGCAGTCAGGGACATCCTCATTGTCAGCGACGACCCCGGCTTCATTCTCGAACACCTCGAAAAGGACAGAAAGGAATTACCAAGCAAGCTATGAAACTTAAAGTCAGGGAAACGATAAACGACTACATCTACATCGTACTCGGTACCGCCCTCACGGGGTTCGGGATATCGGTATTCATGAATCCCGCAAAGCTCGCGCCGGGCGGAGTATCGGGACTTGCCACGCTTATATACCACCTCATGATCGAGACGACGGGCTCCTCGTGGGACCTGGGTATCATAATGCTCTGTCTTTCGGTTCCGATCTATTTCCTGGGTCTTGCGCTCTTCGGAAGGGAATACGGCCTGAAGACCCTGATGGGAACGGTGCTGCTCTCGGCATTCACGACGCTCTTCGACGTTCTCCTTCCCTCCGGATTACTCGACTACACGAAGGAAGGTTCGCTCTGGCTCTGCACGCTCTTCACGGGTATTACGAACGGAATCGGAATGGGACTTGTCATGCGCACGGGCTCCAATACCGGAGGCACCGACATCCTCGCCCAGATAATCGCGAAGTACACTCCCGTAAAACTGGGTTCCTCGCTGCTGCTCGTGGACGGAATCATCATATTCTGCTCGGCATTCCCGTTCGGAATCGAGAACGCACTCTATGCGTGTGTAATATCCCTCATGATTTCACTCATAATCGACAGGGTCATCGTCCCGTTCGGTACGAACTATGCGAAGAACGTATTCATAATATCACCGAAGATCGATGAAATCGGAGAATACATTCTCAAGGACCTCAACCGAAGCGGTACGATAATCTCCGCTAAGGGCCTCTTCACGAGAGAGGAGAAGCCCATGCTCATGACGATAATCCCCAAGAAGGACCTCACAAAGCTCACACGCTGCGTCAAGACTGCGGACCCCGACGCCTTCATCGTCATATCCGACACGTACCACGTAATCGGAGAGGGCTACACGCCGATTGACGTAATTGCGGACAACAGAGACGTCACCCAGCAGTGAAGAAGCTTACTTCTCCCAGAGCTTTTCGGGATAGTAACCGCTTCTGATCTTCTCCCTGAGGGCTTCCATCACCTGCGGCTTGTCCTCCGGGTATGTCATACCGAACCAGCGGTCAGACGATGAGAGAAGCTTCAATCTGCCCTCCCCCCTTGCGATTATCTCACACACTCCCGTGGAGAGAAGGCACTCGGCCTTCGGGGATGATATATTCTCCCTCCTGAATTCCTCCCAGAACGTATGGAAGCCTTCGAAGATACGCGGAGTGAAACCGAAGAAGTTCATGCTCACGAGTTCCTTCCCCGTAAGGTATTCCTCCCCGTCCGGGAGAATCGATACGACCCGGCCGTCCTTCCACAGTATTTTGAAAGTCTCTACAAGCGATGTGACGAAGCCGTCGCTGTCAGCCTTGCATAGCGCCCTCGTGACAGAGCCCGAGGGGCTCATCGTGTTCTCGAGAGTGAAGCCGACCATCGCATGGTCAGTGGAGGAATTATCGAGAGATGAAAGGTATCTTCCCATCACGGCGTATGCACTCCGGCCGTAGTAGTCGTCGGCGTTGACGACAGTGAAGGGAGTATGAACGGCATTTTCCGCACACAGAACGGCGTGGATTGTTCCCCAGGGCTTCGTACGCCCCGCGGAGAGCTTCACTTCGTCCGGTGTGAGCAGAGATTCCTTCGTCTGGAAGACGTACTCTGCATCCATGTTTCTTGCAATCCTGTCGAAGAGACGTTCCCTGAAGTCCCTCTCGATATCCTTCCGGATTATGAATACGACCTTTCCGTAGCCGGAGTGAAGAGCGTCATATATGCCGTAGTCGAGAAGGCACTCATTATGCATCCCCACTGCATCTATCTGTTTGACTCCGCCGTAGCGGGAACCCATTCCCGCCGCCATGACGACAAGTGTCGGTTTCATGTTCACCTCCATTGCTTAAAAAAGCCACCCCCGGAGGCATGGCTCTTGTCTCTTACTTCTCCCAGAGCTTCTCGGGATAGTATCCTTCACTTATCTTGGCCTTCAATGCTTCCATCACGGCCGCCTTGTCCTCGGGGTATGTCATTCCGAACCACTTCTCGGTGCTCGTGAAGACTCTGATGGTTCCCTTCTTCTCCCTGACCATGTCGCCTGCGGCATTCGGAAGGAGGCTCTCCTTCTTCGGCTCTGTGATGTACTTCTTCTTGAAGTCATCCCAGTACTCGTTGAAGAATTCGAAGGCCTTCGGAGTGAAGCCGAAGAAGTTCATCGACACTGCTTCCTTTCCGGTGAGATAGACATCTCCATCATCCATGTGGGACACGATCTTCTTTCCGCCGTCGGTGTATTCGATCTTCGTATTCTCGACCATGTTGAGAAGCATTCCCTTCTCGTCCACTTCACATATTCCCCTCGACACCGTTCCGTTGACGGACATCGTCTTGTCGAGCTGGAAGCCGACCATCGCATGTGCGGTGGAATCGTTATCGAGTGTGGAGAGGTACTTTCCGAGTGTCTCGTAGGCACTCCTGCCGTAATAGTCGTCTGCGTTGACGACAGTGAAGGGAGTCTTCACGGCCTTCTCGGCACAGAGGACTGCGTGGATTGTTCCCCATGGCTTCTGCCTGCCGGCAGAGAGTGAAATCTCTTCGTCCGTCAGCAGGGCTTCCCTGCTCTGGAAGACATACCCGGCATCCATGTTTCTTGCGATTCTGTCGAAGAGACGTTCCCTGAAATCCTTCTCGATGTCCTTTCTGATGATGAATACGACCTTTCCGTAGCCGTTTCTCCTGGCGTCATAGACACCGTAGTCGAGAAGACATTCATTGTGCATTCCCACTGCATCTATCTGCTTGACTCCGCCGTAACGCGAGCCCATTCCCGCTGCCATAACCAAAAGTGTGGGTTTCATCCCTGTACCTCCGTAATTCAGACTTCTGTGAAAAAATCTTAAACCTTAATGAGAATATGCTCAACTTCCGTAAGCTGCCTCCGGGAAGAAAAGTACACACCACTCCACTTCATAAAGAAAACAGAAACGAATAAGAAAAGCCGTATCGAAAGCTGTACTCCCGCACAATTTCATCCGCATGCTCCGGTCTCCCCAAAAAGACAATGTACAGGAAAACTGTTCAGAATCTTTCTGTGGAAGAAGAGCCCGTCTGCCCTTATACTGACTCCACCTTTTTACTTTTCGGGAGAATTGAACAATGAAAAAACTACTTACAGCTTTAATCTTGCTCATGGTCCTCACTTCCCTCTTCGCACATCCCGTGGCGGAGACGGCGGCAGAGGAAGCCTCAGAAGCGAAAGTCGGCGACATCTCGGAAGGCTTTGTCGTAACCGACACAGGCCGCTTCGACCCCATCGGTGCGGACATCGTCCTGTACGAACACATCAAGACGGGAGCACAGGTTCTCCTTCTTCTGAACGAGGACACGAACAGGGCCTTCGAGATCACCTTCCGCACTCCCGCCGAAACAGATACCGGAGTCCCGCACGTCTTCGAACACTCGGTACTCGGCGGTTCGGAGAAGTATCCCTCGAAGACACTTTTCTTCAACCTGATCTATCAGACGTACAACACCTACGTAAACGCTTCGACATACAACGTCATGACGACCTATCCGATAGCATCGCTCTCGGAGGAGCAGCTTCTGAAGTACGCCGATCTCTACACCGACAGCTGCTTCAACCCCATGGTCTGTTATGATGAATCAATCTTCAAGGAGGAAGCCTGGAGATACACTCTCGACGAGGACGGGGAGCTTGCCATTGAAGGTACAGTCTACAGCGAGATGCTCGGTGCCGATACGAGAGATAACGCCGCATACTTCAATTTTATGAAGACGATCTTCCCCGGCAGCGTTGCGGGAAACGACTTCGGCGGAAATCCCGACCACATTCCCGAGATGACATGGGAAGACCTCAGGGATTACCACGAAAAGTACTACACACCGTCCAACTCCGTTACATGCATATACGGAAAGATTGACGACACGGACGCATTCCTCAGTCTTCTCGACGGTTATTTCTCGGAATATGAAAGGACTGAATACGACTTCACCGACTCCGGTTACACTCCGATTACCCGGAGCGTCAGTGAAACGTATGAATACGCAGTCGAGGCTTCGACAGACACGGAGAACTCGGTAACCGCCTACTACGGCTTTGCCCTGGGAAACCTCACTCAGGACGAGTCCTACGCAGTCGATCTGTTATCGACTCTCCTCAACGACTCGGGTTCTGTACTGATGGAAAATCTCAGGACGGCTCTGCCCTACGGTTCCTTCAGCTGCTACACAGACATTTCGGGTCCTGAAGACATAATCTACTTCCAGGCAGACAACATCAACGAGGAGGATGCGGAGCTTTTCAGAAAGACAGTCGACGACTCTCTTCTGAGCATCTCTTCTTCCGGCTTCGATGACGAGGCCGTGGATGCGGTAATCGCCTCCTCAAGGCTTTCCATCATGCTGTCGAGTGAAAACAGCGACGTCGGAGTCAATACGATTCCATATATCATGTACTACTGGGCCGCAACGGGAGACCTCTACTACTACATGAAGTACGTCGATTCCGTCGACGACTTCGCTTCCCTTGTCGAAGACGGTTCGGTCATGAAGGCTCTCAGGGAGCTTATACTCGAAAACCCGAGGAGCGCCTTCGCTCTGACGAAAGCCGTCGCCGGTCTCAAGGAGGAAAAGGATGCAGAACTCAGAGAGAAACTCCGGGAGATAAAGGAAGCCATGACCGAAGAGGAGCTTTCCGCCCTCACGGCAGCAGAGGAAACCAAAGGCGATGACAGAACAGCAGAGTACGTCAGGGAACTCAAGGCTGTGGGCGTCGAGGACCTTCCCGAGGAGATACGAATCTACGACATAACGGATGAGACGGGAGACGACGGGATAAGAAGAATAGAGGCGGAATGCAATACATCGGGAGTGGGATATGCAGCGCTTCTCATCAACACCGACTGGGTCGGAAAGGACATGCTCCATTATCTCAAGCTCTACATCGACATCATCGGTTCGTTCGATACTCCCGAGCATACGAGAAGCCAGCTGATGACTCTCAGAAACCGCTATCTCTACAATTCGTCCATCAGTCCCCGGATCCTCGACAACCCGGAGACGGGCGAATACTACCCGTATCTGATGATCAGCTTCTACGCTCTCGACGAAGACATGGAGAAGGCTTATGACGTGATTGACGAACTTCTCTTCGACGGCATCCCGGACACGGGGCGCATAGCCGACGCGGTTTCGAATGTCAGACAGAGCGTCAGGAGCATAGTCAACAACGAAAATTACAGCGTGCTTCTCTACGACATGATTGCTACAGCTGATGAAAGCACAGCCTATTATTCATACACGAGTCTGGTGGAATACTACACATTCCTCGGTGAGGTGTCTTCGCTCCTTGAAGAGAACCCGGAAGAGGTTGTCTCCGCTCTCGAATACATCAGAGACAATCTCACATCCGCATCAAGCGCAGTCAGCATCTTCGCAGGAAGCAGTGAAAGTGCTCAGAACCACAGAGCTGCGGCAGAAGCGCTGCTCAGGAAGTTCAAGGGCCCTCAAGCCGCACCTGCAGACTATGAGTTCGAGAAGATGGGTTCCTCCCGCGCCCTCATTGTCGAAAGCAATGTGAACTACAACTGCATGTTCGCTTCCTACTCCGCCCTCGGCCTCGAAGAGTTCACCGCAGACCTTGATGCTGTGTCGAATCTCATCGGAGACGGCTACCTCATGCCGGGGCTGAGAGACCGCTACGGCGTCTACGGTGCATATACCCGGGCCGGGGACTACGGAATCTATCTCTTCACATACCGCGACCCGAACATCACCGAGTCATTCGATGTCTATTCCGGCCTTCCTCTTTACATGGAAAGTCTCAAAGACCTCGACCAGGAAACCCTCGACGGCTACATCCTCTCGAGCTACTCCGACTATGCCCGGTCAAACGGGGAGCTCAACGGTGCCGTGACTGCGATTCTCAAACATATGGTGGGAATCGAGCAGGAGAAAACCATCGAGTACATGGAGGAGCTCAAGAGCCTGACCACCGAAAAGCTCCTGTCATACATCCCCGCATATTCCGCGCTCATCGAAAAGGGACTCTACGGAACCGCAGGCGGTGCTTCGGCGATAATGAAGCATGCCGGAATGTATGAGGACATAATCAACCCCTTCGGAGTGCAGGAGTGATCGATGATGTCTGATTGGCGTCAGCGGAGAC
>CAVFVX010000092.1:1529-10376 GCA_963626075.1 Acutalibacteraceae bacterium | reverse complement strand
TTATAATAAAAACGCCATAGTCATATTCCATACGGCTGTACATCCCCTTATTCATATAATAATATGGTCATGGATTATGCTTCAGAACAACTACGTAGTGACAGACAGCCTCAACAGGGAACTCAAGCCCCACGGAACACCCGCATTCCAGTGTGCGGGCTACGAGACGCTGTATTCTCTCCATAACGGCTACGTACTGCTCTGGCACTGGCATGAGGAGTTCGAGCTGACATATGTAGTGAGGGGGACTCTGAATCTTCAGACGTCGTCGGGAGTGTTTGAACTGAAGAAGGGCGATATGGCTCTAATCAACTCCAATGTCCTCCATTCCGCAAAGGGGTCATGTCTTCTCAATACATTCGTATTCCATCCTTACTTCATCTCCGGAGGAAAGGACACGGCAGTCTACGAGAAGTACGTCTCTCCGATAGAGAAGTGTTCCTCTCTTCCGTGTCTTGTCATTCCGGAACTTCCGAAGGAGCTCCTGAAGGGATACAGAAATGCCTTCGAGGCACTGAGAAACGATTCATTCGGCTACGAACTCACTGTAAGGGAGAGTCTTGAGAAGATACTTCTCCACATCTACGAAAGTAACAGGGAGATGATCGAAAGCCCCCAGGGCGATAGGAATCCAGATACTTCCCGTATCGGGGAGATGCTTACGTACCTACATGAAAACTACCGTACAGAGATAACAATCAGCGACCTCGCCGCTGCCGCGGGAATAAGCGGGAGGGAGGTGCAGAGATGCTTCAGACGTGTGATAGGAGAACCTCCTGTACAGTACCTCATAAAGTACCGTCTCCAGCAGAGCGTGAACATGATGGCGCTCTCGCCGGAGCTTACGATATCTGAAATAGCAGAGAGAAGCGGCTTCCCGTCTCCCGCGTACTATACGAAGAAGTTCAGGGAAGTATACGGTGTAACACCGAAGGAATACAGGGTGCGTGAAGTCGAGGAGAGGGACAGAGAACTCTACCGGACTTAATGGGGGAGAAAGATGTTTTATGATAAGAAAGTGAAGATCCCGAAGGCCCCGGGAAAACTGATGACGAGGAAGGAGCACAGAGCGTCCTATATCATGTACGAGTATGACAGAACCTACAACAGGGAGACACAGAAGACCAGTCCCAAAAGGACAATCATAGGAAAGCTGTGCGAGGATGATCCGTCATACATGTATCCCAACGATAACTATTACGACTACTTTGCTCCCGGGGAGAAGCCTGTGAAAGAGAACACTGCGACAGATAAGGACATCGAGAGACTCGAAATCAAGATAAGCTATCTCGAGGCCGAGAACGAGGAACTGAACGAAGTTGTCATAGACCTCAACAAGAAGGTGAGTGTCATGATGGCTCAGTTCGAGGAACTGAAGAAGAAGGTCAAGGACCTCATGGACAACAGCGGGGAGGAGAGAGTGAACCGTCGTCCGCCCCACTATTAATCCAGACGAAAAAGGCTTCCGGCTTTTCTTCCGGAAGTCCATTACGGGTTCTGTAGCCTTTTTCGGCTGTCATTCTCCCGGTTCCATCTTGATGACCTTGCCTACGTTCCAGAGGGTTGCTGCCTTCTGGAGGGCGGTCTTCTTCTCTTCGTCCGTTCTGTATTCGACTTCGACTGTATGGCAGCCGCAGTCCATACACGTTATGTAGCAGCACCAGCCGTTCTCGTATTCGACAACAGCCGGGCCCTGGCAGCGCGGGCAGTCGAGAATCAGTATATCTCCATCATCATCTTTCATTTTTCCTTCTCCTTCCATTTCGACACTGCATGGAACACCACTTCTTTCTCTCCGTCTTCCGTCTGGCGGTAGATGGATGTGTAGTATTCCTCATCGCTTTCATTCCTTCTCTTCGTCACGGTATAGAGCCTGTCCTCATAGTGGCACTGCTTCTTCCACTCGCAGTCGATGAACGAGGGGCGGTGCGAATCGAGGTACTCCGGCGGGAACGAGGAAATCATCCAGTTTATGTAGCTGAGGTTGTTCACATGCCTGTTGTAGTCATAGTCATAGTAGTCGATGTGTATTCTCTCGTCACTGAACTGAGGCCCCGTGTAGCTTTCGCTGTCGGGGAAGCGCTCGAAGTCGGGGTTGAATAAAAGGCTCTTGTCTTCGACCTCCGGGAGCCTCGGCTCTATGTAGGACGGACGTTCGGGACGCATCCGTGTCATGTCCATGACTATCCAGAGACTCTCGGATGAGAAGAGGAGGTTGTCATCCTTATCGAAAGCCCTTACACACCTCGGGCAGTAGAGCTTGAAGCCCTTCTGACACCAGGTCTCGATTCTGTATTCATCGGTCCACTTCGCATACTTTCCGATGGTCATGCGGGTACGGAGAATCATCCAGGTTCTTCCTTCCGTGTCGAGCATCTCCTTGAGGGCTGCGCCTCTGAGTGCCGCATGGAGTCCCGCTTCCTCCTGACTGAGACCGAAGTACTTCACGGGTCTCACGATGTACTCGTTGTCCGTGTCGGTACTCATGAAGTAGCCTTCGTCTCGTCCTATGTTCTTATCATCAATTCTCAGCATTCTCTTTGTCCCTGGTGTAGAAGCGGAGCATGCTGCGTCCGTACTTCCTTTTGTCCGTAAGTGTGAAGCCCTCGAGTGTCTCCGGCCACTGTGACTCCTCCTCGACGGGGTAGTGGATTATGAAGAGACCTCTCGGCTTTACTATATCCGCCTTTGCCACCGTCTCCAGAAGCTTCACCTTCTCCTCCATGGGGAAAGGTGGGTCACAGTAGACTATGTCGTACTTCACGAAAGTGGAGAGTATGTAGCGGTAAGCGTCGGTCACGAAGAGCTTCTTCTCCTCTTCCACGAACGAGAGGTTCTTCTCGATTGTCGCCTTCTTTCCCCTGTCCATCTCGACGAGGTGAATCGGGCTTGCTCCGCGTGATGCCGCCTCTATTGCGACACAGCCCGAGCCCGAGAAGAGATCGAGGAACGCACAGCCCGTGAGGTCTCCGAGTATTGCAAACAGCGACTCCCGCATCCTGTCCATTGCGGGGCGGATGACTCCGGGAGGACAGACGATGTTGCGCCTGAGGTATTTTCCGCCTGTTATGCGCATCTCATTCCTCCGGCCAGAGACCCATCTCGGGAGCGACCTTCGTCATGCCGTCGATGGCAAGCTGGATGAGCTCTTCCTTCGTCACACCGAGCATCTCTGCGCCTTTTTCGATGATGTCCCTGTTGACGCCTGCGGCGAAGCCCTTTGCGCCCCACTTCTTCTTCACCGACTTGACGGAAATGCCCTTCATCTTTTCCGGTCTCATCAGTGCCGTAGCATTGACGAGTCCCGTGAGTTCGTCGATTGCGAAGAGGAACTTCTCCATTGTCTTCACGGGCTCCACGTCACTGCAGAGCGTCCAGCCGTGCGAGCATACGGCGTGAATGAAGTCGTCGTCGGCTCCGATTTCCCTCAACAGCTCCGGCGCCTTCTTACAGTGCATCTCCGGGGACATTTCCCAGTCGATGTCGTGCAGGAGTCCCACGAGGCCCCAGTACTCCGGGTCCTCTCCGTACTTTACCGCTCCTTCTCTCATTACAGCCTCGACACTGAGTGCATGGTGCCAGAGACTTTCGCTCTTATTGTATCTGTGCCATAAAGCCACAGCTTCATCTCTTGTGAACATTGTTCTTTACCTCTTTTCCGATGATAGTTACTTTTCTTTCGTTTGTCAGTCCGTAAGAGCCTTTCTCAGCGGGGCGTTGGCTCCGGTTATGAGGCCGCGGTCCTTTCCGAGGATTTCCGCCGCTTCGTCCTTCGCCAGGGCCACGAGATCCGTGTCCTCGGTGAGGGATGCAAACCTGAGTCTCAGGAAACCCGACTGTCTGTTACCGGCTATTTCTCCCGGACCTCTTATCTGGAGGTCCTTCTCGGCGATTACAAAGCCGTCGTTTGTCTCCTTCATGACTGAGAGCCTCTGTTTTCCGTCGTCGCTCAGGGGGCCGTCGAAAACGAGGAAGCAGTAGGACTGAAGAGAGCTTCTGCCGACTCGTCCCCTGAGCTGATGGAGAGCCGCCAGTCCGAAGCGGTCCGCATGCTCTATGACCATGCATGTGGCATTCGGGATGTCGATTCCGACTTCGACGACCGATGTTGCGACAAGGTACTTTATCTTCTGAGTCCTGAAGTCCTCGAGAATCTTCATCTTCTCATCCTCGGGGAGCTTTGAGTGTATGAAGGCAGAGGGTACGAAGGGGTACTTCTTCTGGAGGAATGAGTACATCGTCATTACGTCCCTGAGGTCGCTCTCTCCCTCGTCGTCGATGCGGGGGTAGACGAAGTATGCCTGGTGGCCGCGTTCGAATTCGACGGCTATGGAGGCATACATCTTGTCACGGCTTCTGTCGCTGACAGTGTATGTGATGATGCTCTTTCTTCCCTGAGGCATCGTCTTTATTGTCGATACGTCCATGTCGGCAAAGAGCGTCAGGGCGAGTGTTCTCGGAATCGGCGTTGCCGTCATGCTGAGCATGTGGGGCTCCTTTCCCTTCGTCTTGAGAGCTTCTCTCTGTCCCACTCCGAAGCGGTGCTGTTCGTCGATTATGACATACTCGAGATTCTTGAATGTCACGTCGGAGGAGAAGAGGGCGTGGGTTCCGACAGCGAGGTCGATTTCCCCCTTCTTCAGTGCCTCGAGCTGGAGTTTCCTGCTTTTTCCCTTTACGTCTCCCGTTATGAACGAGATTCTCACGCCAAGCGGCGAGAGAAGCGCGAATGCGTTCTCCGCATGCTGACGCGCAAGAAGCTCTGTGGGGGCCATGAAGGCGACCTGCCCCCCGGAGGCGATTATATAGAGGGAGCTCAGCCATGCAATCAGTGTCTTTCCGCTTCCGACGTCTCCCTGGAGAAGCCTGTTCATCGGAGTCTTCTTCGAGAGGTCACTTCTTATCTCTCCCGCTACTTTCTCCTGGTCGGGTGTGAGTGAGAAGGGAAGGGATGAAATGAGCTTCTCCTCGAGCTGAGTCGGTCTTATTCGTTTGTACGTATTTGCGGGTCTTCCCCTGAGGACCTTCATCTCCATTATGAGGAGCTCCGTGAAGGCGAGGGTGCGCCTTGCCTTTTCGAGGGACTCACCGTCTGAGGGGAAGTGCAGTTCCCTCAGGGCCTTCTCCCTCGGAAAGAGGTCATGCTTCTCGATTATTTCAAGCGGGAGTACCTCATCAATGGGGGAGAGTACTTCGAGTGCCGTGGCAACGGGAAGGCGGAAGTCCTTCTGGGTGAGCGACCCCGAGAGGGGGTAGAGCGGGAGTATCTTCCCGAGTCCGCTCTCCTCCTTCGTCTTCTTGACGTCGAAGGATGCGCACTGATAGACGTAGTAGTTCTTCTTCACGCTTCCGTTGAGGTACCACTGGCTTCCCGTGGTGAGCATTCTCTCCATGTAGTCGCGGTTGAAGCATAAAAGGTCGACCTTCGTTCCGTCGTCGTCCTCGGCCGTGATCTTGACGGTGCGGCCGTTCTTCGTCGGGAACGAGGAGTGCGAGAGAACTGTTATGTGGCAGTTGACCGTGGGGTCTTCGTCGGTGGCGCTCCGGATAAGTCTCTCCTCTCT
This sequence comes from Acutalibacteraceae bacterium, assembly GCA_963626075.1. Classification (GTDB taxonomy): domain Bacteria; phylum Spirochaetota; class Spirochaetia; order Sphaerochaetales; family Sphaerochaetaceae; genus Ornithospirochaeta. The sequence goes on along the minus strand of CAVFVX010000092.1, from coordinate 4,812 downwards.
CCTGTCGTCATAGGCACGCGGGGCATAGAGGATGAGGTCCTCCATGCTCTCTATGCCGAGTTTCTTGAATTCCTCTGCTTTTTTGCTGCCTATTCTGGGGAGATCGGTTATCGGATGCGCCATTGAACCTCTAGAACGGAATCTTCAGTACGAGATTCATGAGCCACCCCACAAGATACTGGCTCATGAAGTAACACACGATTACGAGAACAAGGGAGATGATTACGACTGCTCTGTCGCTGATGTATCTTCTTCCGGCAAGAGACCTCACGAAGTTTTCGATGCTTGCACTGGCCTCTCCCATCTGTGCGTAGGCATAGTTTCTCGCACCGTTACGCGAGAAAACGGAAATCAGGCGGAAGATGAGGGCGAAGAAGAGCACCCAGAAATAGATGCTGAGGCCGTAGGACCAGAGGGCCGAGAGGAAGAAGTAGAGTACGGACGAGAGCGTGAGGGTGCCGTAGGAACCGTAGTACTGGAATATTCCCTGGAAGATGTAGAGCACGCCGATTGCGAGAAGCGGCGAGAAATCGAGTCTTCCGATTGTCGACTTCTTCGTCTTGAAGAGCTTAAGGTACGGGTCAACCAGTCTTCCCATCCAGTAGACGAAATTCGTCCTCTGCGGGTATGGGACAATCCAGCTCAGGATTATTCTGAGCCAGATGAGAATGGAGTATGCATTGAGGACTCTCGCCAGAAAGAGGGAAATCCTCATGAGTATGTCGTTATGAAGCATCCGGAAAAACCTCCATCATAAAGTTAATTAACCCACACCTTGGAGACAACATCCAGAGATGTAAGTGTTGTGTAGAGATTGTGTGAATATTCCACACTTTCAGTTCCCTTCAGCTGCAGCTCCTCGTCTTCGACTCCGTCAATCGAGAGGTAGACCGTTGTGTGTCCCTCCTTTTCCGAGAGTGCGTGCCTCAGGGGAGTGAGCGCCTCCTTCGTGATGGGCACATCGGAATTGAGACGGATGTGTATCTTCTCGACTGCTATCGGCTTGAGGTCCTTCGGGGATACGATGTCGTTGATGATGAAGCTTCTCTTTCCGTCCTTGTGGTCGAACTTCCCCTTGAAGCCGTAGATGCCGTCCGTCTCCGCTCTTCCTCCGAGAGTCTCGTAGGATTTGGGGAATATGACGGCTTCGGTGTCGCCCGTGTCGGTCTGGATCGTCAGGAAGGAGAGCTTCGAGTTGTTTCCCTTCTTCGAAATGACGGTTCTCGATGCGATGACCTGTCCGATTATCTGTGTGTCGGAGTTCCAGGGAATGGTGTCGTCGTCAGAGAGGTCTACGGTGACGCACTCTGCTATCTCGTCGCGGTAGGTGTCGAGAGGGTGGCCCGAGATGTAGAACCCGAGGAGGTCCTTCTCCATCTTGAGTTTCTCCAGGTACGGGAACGGCGGAACATCCTTCATCTCGAAGGAGTTCATCGTCTCCTCCTCGTCTCCGAAGAGCGAAAGCTGGCCGAATGCCGACTGGCTCTTCTGGGCCCTGTCGAACTTCAGCGCATCCTCGAGGTTGGCCAGCAGCACCGCTCTGTCGGTACCGAGTTCGTCGAAGCATCCCGTCTTTATGAGACACTCGAGGAGCCTCGAGTTCAGGGAGTTCTCGCCCTGACGGGATAAAAAGTCCATGAACGACTTGTAGGGGCCGTTCTTCCGTCTTTCGCTTATGATGGAATCGACGACGTTCGCACCGACGTTCTTTATTGCGGCGAGGCCGTAGAGAATCTCGCCGTTGTCGACGGAGAACTGGGTCTCGGAGCGGTTGATCGAGGGCGGCACGACCTTTATTCCGTACTTCGGGGCAAGGTTCAGGTATTCCTTGAACTTGTCCGGGCTGTTCATTTCGTTGGTGAGGTTCGCAGCGAGGAACTCGGTGTTGTAGTTGGCCTTGAGGTAAGCCGTCTGGTAGGCGACGATGGAGTAGGCGACCGCATGGGACTTGTTGAAGCCGTAGCCCGCGAAGGGCTTGAGGTATTCGAAGATCTCGATGGCGTGTTCTCTCGTGTGGCCTTTCTCCATGGCCTTGCGGATGAACTTGTCCAGCTCCTTCTCGAGTGCCTCGACCTTCTTCTTACCCATGATTCTTCTGAGAATGTCGGCCTCTCCGAGCGTGTAGCCCGCGATTATCTGCGCCGTCTGCATGACCTGTTCCTGGTAGACGATGACGCCGTAGGTGGTCTTGAGGATGGGCTCGAGGGCGGGGTCTGCGTAGGTAATCGGCGTTATTCCGAGCTTCGAGTTGATGTACTTGTCGATGAACTGCATCGGGCCCGGGCGGTAGAGTGCGTTGAGGGCGACGAGGTCTTCGATGGAGTCGGGCTTTGCACGCTTGAGAATCTCCTGCATGCCCGAGGATTCGAACTGGAAGACGTATGACGAGTCTCCGCGGCGGAGCATATCGAAGGTGTTCTTGTCTTCGGTCGATATCTTATTGAGGTCGAAGCCGGGCTCGCGCTTGTGGATGAGGTCCACTGCGTGCTTGAGAAGCGTCAGGGTCTTGAGACCCAGGAAGTCCATCTTTACAAGTCCGCATTCCTCTATCTGGAGCATCGTGTACTGGCTTGCGAGTCCCCCCGTCTTCTGGTCGGGGACGCAGAGGGGAACGTATCTGTCGAGAGGCTCCCGTCCGATGACGACACCTGCGGCGTGAAGGGACGTGTGCCTGTTGAGACCGTCGAGTCTTATAGCCGTGTCGAAGAGCTCTTCGTAGACGCCTCCCCTGTCCCTGATTTCCTGGAGCTTCGGTTCCGCCTTCAGGGCATCCGTGACATGCATGTGCTTTATTCCCGGTATTTCATCGGGAACGAGGGAGGTTATCCTGTTGGATTCGTCGAACGGGATGTCGAGGACTCTCGCGACGTCCTTGAGAACTGCCTTGGGCTTGAGGGTTCCGAATGTGACGATCTGGCCCACGGAATCGTGGCCGTAGTGCTCGGTGACGTAGTCGATGACTTCCCCGCGACGCTCGAAGCAGAAGTCGACGTCGAAGTCCGGGAGCGAGACTCTTTCAGGGTTCAGGAACCTTTCGAAGAGAAGATTGTACTTCATAGGGTCGACGTCGGTGATGGTCGTCGTGTAGGCAACAAGGCTTCCGGCCCCCGAGCCTCTTCCCGGTCCTACCGGGATATCGTGGGTCTTGGCCCAGTGGATGTAGTCACGGACAATGAGGAAGTATGCCGGGAAGTCCATCTTTATGATGATGTCGAGTTCGTGCTGGAGCCTTGCCTTTAGCGTTTCCAGTTCCTCTCCCCCGGCATTGGGGTAACGCATCTTG
>CAVFVX010000092.1:0-1519 GCA_963626075.1 Acutalibacteraceae bacterium | reverse complement strand
GACCCTCGTATGAGAGGGCCGTGAGGTATTCGGCATCGTTCTTGTACTCCGGGGGTATCTGGCACTTGGGGAGGATAGGACCGGGGAACTTTATCTCGAGGTGGCATCTTTCTGCAACCTTCGCCGTGTTCTCCACTGCCTCGGGACACCACGAGAAGAGAGCTTCCATCTCCTCGGGGGTACGGAAGTAGAACTCCCCCTCCTTGTAGCGCATCCTGTCCTTGTCCGTCTTCTTCGACTGGGTGCCGATGCAGATGAGGGTGTCGTGTGCGTTGGAGTCCGACTTGTCGATGTAGTGGATGTCGTTCGTGCATACGAGGGGAACGTCCATCTCGTGTGCAAGCTTCGGGAGAACATCGAGAACTATCTTGTCCTCGTCGAGTCCGTGGTCCTGGAGCTCGAGATAGTATCTGTCGCCGAATACGGACTTGAACCACTCTATCCTTCTCTTCGCTTCCTCGATGTTGTTCTGGATTATGAGGCGGGGAATCTCTCCGGCAAGACATGCCGAGAGACAGATGAGGTCCTCGCTGTGGGCCTTGAGGGATTCGTCGTCGATCCTGGGCTTGTAGTAGTAGCCTTCCTTCCAGGCAATGGAGTTGAGCTCCATGAGGTTATGGTAGCCCTTGTCCGACATGGCAATGAGGATGAGGTGGAAGTACTTCGACGTGCTGTCCTTCACGTGACGGTCATGGGTGTAGTAGAACTCGCATCCGACGAGGGGATTGATGTCGTTGGCCCTGCATTCCTTGTAGAACGTGACGGCGCCGTACATGTTGCCGTGGTCCGTTATGGCAAGGGCCTTCATCCCCGTCTCCTTGCACTTTGCTATGTAGCGTGGGATGGATGCAGCTCCGTCAAGGAGCGAGAAGTCTGTATGGTTATGCAGATGTACGAAATTGCTCAATTAATAAGTTCTCCTTCGAACGGGGCCGGAGCCAGCACCTTCGTGTTGATCGTGTTCGTCATGTCCTCGAGGATGTAGTTGAGCCTTGCCTTCTGCAGCCTCGTTATCGAGGGGGTGACGGAGTTCACGAAAGTGTATGTTATCTGCAGGAACTGGTTGAAATCCTGTCCGCTGAGAGGGAAGTGGAGCTGCATGAGGATGTTGTCCAGGTCCTTCGAGTAGACGATGCCCTGCATCGGGAATGTTATCGCGATATGGGGATTGATCAGGGTCTCCTGTCCCTCCGATGCCGTGAATGCGACGGCGACCGTGTTCTCGAGGTCGTCGACGTAGCTTCCCACTTCCCTGAAGTAGGAGTAGTCGCTTTCCGCAAGCGATACCCTCACTCTCGTAATCACCGCTCTCGGCGGGAGTGATATCTGGCCGTTCTTGAGAACGTTCACGAGCTGCGATATCGGGGTCCATTTGGACTTGACGATCTTGCGCCTGAGAGTCCTCACTTCGGCGTTGGCGCCGAGCGTGATGAGAGTTCCCGGGATAGTCGTCATCGGACTTGTCGTGGCAATCGAGCCTCCTATCGTGGCCCTTCCCGTGAGAAGAGGGCTTCCGATT
>CAVFVX010000091.1:0-10776 GCA_963626075.1 Acutalibacteraceae bacterium | reverse complement strand
GGTTAAGATAAAACCCTGCCGCAGGGGCAGGGCCGTACAAGACTGATCAATTGTCTTTATCTTCGATGTATTCCTGCCTGTCGAGCCACTCGGCAGTAGCCTTCTCGCGGTTCTTGTTCTCCATGAAGGAGTCGTAGCCGAAGGGCTTCGGGGAAGACTTCTTCTTTCCGTCCCTGCCTCTTCTCTCGTCGCGTGAGAAGTTCCTGTCGTCATCGAAGCGCCTCTCGCGGGACGAGGAGAACGATGAGCGCTTGTAGCTCGAGCGTCTTCCGTCACTCTCGCGGCGCGAGAAGGATGAGTACTCACCCTTCTTCGAGTAGTCGCGCTTCTCGCTGTCGTATGACCTGTCTCTTCTGTATTCCCTGCCGCCGTTACCGCGTGAGTAGTCTCTGTCGTCTCTGCGGTCGTTTCTTCTGTAGTCGGAATATCTTGAGGAAGAGTCACGGCTGTCGTCTCTTCTGTAATCTCTTCTGTCGTCGTAGCGTCTCTCTCCTCTGTAGGAATCCCTGTCGTCACGGCGGAAGTCTCTTCTCTCATCCGGGCGCCTGTCATCATATCTTGAGAAGCGGTAGTCTCTGTCGTCCCTGCGGCCGTAGGAATCACGGCGGTCGGAATATCTTCTGTCGCTTCTGTCGTCTCTGCGGTCAGAGTATCTTCTTTCCTTTCTGTCGGAGTAGCGGTCTTCCTTCCTGTCGGAGTATCTGTCGTTCTTTTTATCGGAATATCTGCCGGATCTCTTGTCGGAGTATCTGTCAGCTTCCTTATCGGAATACCTGTCGTCCTTTCTCCCGCTGTAACGGCTTTCCTTTCTTTCTCCGTCCCTCTCCCTGGGAGCGAAATCCTTCCTGTCATCCTCATCGAAGGAGAATGCCCTTGCCGCCTTTCTCTCTCTCTTCGCTTCCGTCTTCACTTCATTTTTCTGCACGTCGTCTGCTGTGTCTTTCTTCCCGTCTTCGATTTCAACACTGAATCTTTCCAGTTCGTCGCTCATTTTTCTTTCTTTCCTTTCACGTTTTCTTTCACTGTTTCTCTTGAGCACCCATACTCTGCAGCTTCTTCTGCTGTGGGAGAAGTTGGGTGCGAATACGTTCTTCGTTATTTCCCCGGCTTCATACATTGCCGATACTTTCTCTCTGTCGAGTCTGAATCCCGAGAGATTCTCGCTGAAGACGACGACTCCGCCGTCCGAGAGGATGGAGTAAATCATACTGAGGAACTCCACATGATCCTTCTGGACATCGAAGTCCTCCGTTCTGTGGGAATTCGAGAATGCCGGGGGATCGAGAATGACGAGGTCGTAGACCTTCTTCTCCTCCACGGCCCTTCTGAGGAACGTCCTCGCGTCCTCCGTCACGACGGAGTATTTCTTCTCGTCCAGAAATCCGTTGTTTCTGAGATTCCTCCTCGCCCACTCGGAGTAGACATTGGACATGTCGACGCTCTCGACGCTCTCGGCGCCGCCGTCGGCAGCGTAGACGGAGAATGATGATGTATATGAAAAGAGATTGAGCACCCTCTCATTCAGGCTCATCTCCCTCACCATCTTTCTCGTCTCCTCCTGGTCTAAAAAGAGTCCCGTGTCCGCATACTTCTTCAGTTCGCACTCGAACTGAAGTCCGTTCTCCCTTACGGTAACGGGGCACGTCTCATCCGTCTTCTCGTGCTGCTCTCCCTTCTCTCTCTTCTTACGCCAGACATAAACGACCTTGCTTTTCTCGACGTAGAGAAACCTCGATACGATATCTTTAATCTCCTCGGCATCCTCTTCTCCGAAGCCATCCTCGGAGTAGTCGACGACGCGTGCATAGTCGGCATAGAGGTCCACCGTGACCGGCAGTTCCTCTATGTTCCTGTCGTATACACGGGCGGTATCTGAATCGGTTGATTTCATCCATCTTCTGGCTTCAAGGCCGTCAGCCTTGAGGATTTTCCCGAAATCCTTTCTTAAATAGTCATCCACGCGCAAGATATTACTTAATTTCCGAAAAAATAGATAGCCGTATGAATCGGGGATTTGTTAATATTAGGTCATGACGTACGATGACGACACAATTGCATTTCTCGAGGAAAGGGAGAAGAAAATCGGGGGAAAGCTCATTTACCGCTCATTCTCGACATGGTTTGCCGAAGTCGGAGGAGAGAGACGGGAATGGGGAGTCTTCATGTACTCCGACGGGAAGACACTCGCCTTCGAGGATTTCTTCCATAAGACGAAGATCCTCGGCTACGACATAAGCTCGAAGAGCGAGAAGGAAAGGGAGAAGAACTACGTGAAGATGGAATACTTCATCCCGCTTTCCGACATAGACGAGTGCACATACGTATCGCGTCCGAGTGCCGAAAAATCCTTAAAAACCATAAAAGATGTCAGTAAAGAGTCAACACTCTTCAATAAGATATTCACAAAGAACTGCACGAGACTGAAGGTCGGAGACAGAGTCTTCTTCTTCGAACTTCCGTCCTACAGAGAATTCAGAAACCTGATTGAACAACATAAGGAGATTAGATAATGAGCGTATTCAAGGCTTATGACATCCGCGGAGTCTGGAAGAAGGACTTCGACGAGAACACAGTCTACAAGGTAGGATTCTTCCTCCCCTCTCTTCTCAACACGGACCACGTGGTCGTCGGAAGAGACGTCAGACTCAGCTCACCCGTAATCCACGACTGCCTCGTGAAGGGTATCCTCGACAGCGGCAGCGACGTATGGGATCTCGGCCTGAGCTCCACACCGATGGTCTACTTTGCAACGAACTTCCTCAAGGCCGACGCATCCGTCCAGATCACGGCTTCCCACAACCCGCCCGAGTACAACGGCCTCAAGATCAGCCGCACTGGTGCACTCCCCGTGGGAGGTGAAACGGGACTCAAGGACCTCGAGAAGATGGTCAACGAAAAGGAAGTCGTACCCGCAGCAAGGAAAGGCGAAGTCAAGGACTACTCATACGTAAGAGACGAGTACGTCAAGTTCTTCGCACCCTACGCAAAGGGTCTCGAGAACCTCAAGCTCACAATCGACTGCTCGAACGGAATGTCCGCACTCATCATCAAGGACGTTCTCAAGAACAACAGGAACATCCACTATATCTATGACACACTCGACGGTTCCTTCCCGAACCATGAGCCCAACCCCCTCGAGGAGAAGAACTGCAGAGACCTCGAGAAGCAGGTTGTCATCGACAAGTCCGACTGCGGCGTCATCTATGACGGAGACGCTGACAGAGTCCTCTTCGTCGACGAGAAGGGACAGTGGATCCAGCCGGACTACATCACTGCAGTCCTCGGCTACTACTACAAGTCCAGAGGAATGCTCGGCGCATCCCTCGTCGACGTCAGAACAAGCAAGAGCACGACGGACTATCTCGAGAGAGAAGGCTGGAAGAACACGATCTGGAAGGTCGGTCACGCATTCGCAAAGCTCAAGATCAGGGAGATCAACGGTGTCTTCGGCGGCGAGCTCGCAGGTCACTACTACTTCCGCGAGTTCGGCAACTGCGACAGCGGCGTGCTCGCATCGCTGCTGGTACTCAACGTCGTGAAGGAACTCAAGGACAAGGGCCGGACACTCTCCTCCTTCCTCTCCTCCATCATCGCCTATGCAAACTCCAGCGAAACGAACTTCCGCCTCGAGAACAAGGACGGTGCCATCAAGGCACTCTATGAGAAGTATGCCCCGAAGGCAGAGAAGGTCATGGATTTCGACGGCTACAGAATCGAGTATGCCGACTGGTGGTTCAGTGTCCGCAAGTCCAACACGGAACCCTTCCTCCGCATCGTCTGCGAAGCAAAGACAGACGACATGCTGAAAGAGAAGATGAAGGAAATCAGCGACATCATCCACTCCTTCAACTGAGAAAGAGTCCACACAACTACGAATCCTCACAGTTCAGGCTGTGGGGATTTTTCTTGTCAGATTTTCTACTGAGTGAAATCAAGTATGTATCATCCGTCTCTTTTACATACACTAAAGAGGTTATATGCTTACAATAAAATGAATTGTCAAGATTTTCCACTCAATGAGTGGAAAATCTCACATTCGTTTTATTTTGATTATTTCAGACGTATTTGTTGATTTTTCTCTCCAGTCAGTCGTATTCGAAATGAATATCTCCGGTATGCGACAGAGACTACGAAGAAACACTCCTTTTCCGTCTCTTTGCCGCCCGTTTCTTCTCCTCTGACGCACATAACCCGTACTCAAACAGCACGATAACGAAGTTTTAGCTAAAACCAGTTAATTTTCTTCTCCAAAATTGAGCAAAAGCACAACTTTTGATAATATCTTTCGGAATATTGCAATTTTCACGAATTTATTTATCATGTATGGCGTCAGAAGGTAACATTATGATCAATGATTATGAGTACATCATCCACAACAACGGTGATTTAAGTAAGAAGGACCAGACGAAGGCGAAGGAGATGTTCCCCGTCTCGATAGCACGTGAAGCAAGAAAGTTCCACCGCCAGATTCCGGGATACAAGATGACCCCGCTCCTCGCAATGCCGAATCTCGCCCACATGCTCGGCGTCGGCGGAATCTACATCAAGAACGAGGCGGAAAGACTCGAGCTCAATTCCTTCAAGGTAATGGGCGGCTCGTTCGCCATCTACCGCTTCATGAAGAAGCTTCTCGGAATGGAGGACAAGGAACTGACTTTCGAGTACCTCACCAGCAGGGAATGCCACGACAAGGTCGGCGACATCGTATTCTGCTCGGCAACCGACGGCAACCACGGAAGAGGACTTGCATGGGCAAGCAAGATGCTCGGCCACAAGTGCAAGATCTACGTCCACAGCGAGACGACACAGGCGAGAATCGATGCCATAAAGAAGTACGGCGCAGAGGTTACGGTCGTCAAGGGCAACTATGACGACGCGGTAAGACAGGCTGCAGAGGATGCGGAGAAGAACGGCTGGTATGTTATATCCGACACATCGTGGCCGGGATACACCGAAATCCCGACATGGATCATGCAGGGCTATACGTCAATGCTTCTCGAGTGCCAGGAGCAGTTCGCGGGAATGGGAATCCAGAAGCCCACACACGTCATCGTACAGGCAGGTGTCGGCGCACTGGCAGCATCTGTCGTAGGCTTCTACACCGCCCTCTTCCCCGAGGATCCTCCTCTCTTCATCGTCGTCGAACCCGACAGGGCTGCATGCGTCTACGAGTCAATCAAGGCCGGTGACGGCAAGTGCCACTCGGTCAAGGGCGATCTCGATACAATCATGGCCGGACTCGCATGCGGAGACCCCTCCCCGATTGCATTCGACGTTCTCAGGAACAATGCCGACATCTTCATCAAGGTTCCCGACTACATCGCTGCCCGCGGCATGAGAATCCTCTCCTGTCCGCTGAAGGGCGACCCCTTCGTAATCAGCGGCGAAAGCGGTGCTGTTCCTCTCGGAGCACTCTACTCGCTTCTTACGGAGAACGAGGACGACAAGCTCAGGGAAGCTCTGAAGATCAACGATGACTCGCTCATCTTCATGGTCAACACCGAAGGCAACACCGACCCGATGCACTTCAGGCAGATCATCTGGGACGGCAGGAATCCGGTACCCAAGGAATTCAAGACAGTAAGATGACATCAGACACCCCGCAGTTCCGGGGTGTTTTTCATGGACACGTAATCTGCAATCCCGGAGTTGTCCGTTCAAATCCGGCATGCGGCGGGCGTATCTTCATACACAGAAAGGAAACGAAAGGAGAAGAAAAAAACCTTTTGAAATATTTTCCATATCCTTATTGACACTCACTCGGCTTTTGTCCTATTGTTCATGTGTTCGACAGGACATTCTCCGGTAGCTCAGTCGGTAGAGCAGGTGGCTGTTAACCACCCTGTCGGGGGTTCAAATCCCTCCCGGGGAGAAAACGACGCAACAGCGTCATTTATTTTTTTCATATATACAAATCCTCCTTTTTTGAGCCGCCTTCGAGGGTGGCTTTTTCAATGCCTCCCCACTTCCCAAAAAGAAAGTAAAGCGGTAAGTTCGTACAGAAGGAACGGATTATGCTGAAAAAGGGACAAGGTACACTGGACATGACGAAGGGAAGCATCTTTCCTCTTCTCATCACCTTCTCCTTTCCCATTCTCCTGGGGCAGCTCTTCCAGCAGCTCTACAACACATTCGACACCTGGTGCGTGGGAAACTTCGTCGGAAAGAACAGCTTCTCGGCCGTGGGAACGGTATCGAGCATAATCAATATGTTAATAGGCTTTGCCGGAGGGTTTTCCACAGGCGCAAGCGTCGTCGTGTCGCAGTACTTCGGAGCGGGTGACGAGAAGAACCTCTCCCGTGCCGTCCACACCTTCGTCGTATTCATGCTCGGCCTCGGAATCGCCATGACGATAATCGGCGTCATGATGGTTCCCGTCTTCATAAAGATGGTGGGCTCCCCCGAGGAGGTCGCCGTCGAACAGGACATCTACCTCACGATATACTTCAGCGGTCTCATGGGACTCATGATCTACAACATGGGTTCCTCGATCTTCCGCGCAGTCGGGAACTCACGTCTCCCGTTCATCGCCCTCGTGATTTCCGCCGTACTCAACATCATCCTCGACCTCGTCTTCGTAATAGCCTTCAGCTGGGGCACCGCGGGAGTCGCGTGGGCCACGATAATCAGTCAGGGAATATCTGCAGTGGTGGTTGTTGTCGCACTCTTCAGAACGAAGAGCCCGGTAAGGCTGTCGCTCGGGAAGCTCTGCTTCGACACGAAGATCCTCGGGTCAATCATAACCATCGGCCTCCCCTCCGCAGTCCAGATGGCAGTGACGGCGTTCTCCAACGTCTTTGTTCAGTCATACATAAACTACTTCGGAACCGATGTCATGGGAGGATGGACTGCGTACTCCAAGGTCGACCAGCTTCTCTTCCTGCCGATGCAGTCGCTGGGGCTCGCGTCAATGACGTTCGTGGGGCAGAACATAGGTGCGGGAGACATCTCCCGTGCCCGGAAGGGTGCAAACAGAGCCCTCGTTCTGGGGCTTATCTCAACAGTCATTCTCCTCGGGCCCATCGTCACATTCGCGCCCCGCGTCGTCGAATTCTTCATAAGCGCCGAGGAAAGCGGAGTAATCGAATACGGAACGATGTTCCTGAGGTGTCTCAGTCCCTTCTACATTCTCTGTACATTCAACCAGGTATACGGAAGCGCCCTCAGGGGTGCGGGAAAGAGTCAGGTACCGATGGTCATCATGCTCTTCTCATTCGTCTTTGCACGCCAGGCCTATCTCTATGTGATGAAGAACTTCATATCCAATACGATACTCCCCATCGCAATGGGCTATCCCTTCGGCTGGATTCTCTGCTCCACTCTTATCTCGATAAGCTTCTTCACCTACTTCTCACGCCTCAAGCGGAAGGCTTCCGTCTGAGAGGCGGCCGCGTATCCTCTTACGGAGGACAAGACAGAGTATTACCGCGATGAACGGGAAGACGGCGTAGGAGGCAAAGAGCACGGGGTAACCCCATCTGTCGATTACAAAGCCTCCGCAGAGTGACCCTATGAGTTCGGGAAGATTCGTGGCAACCGCCCAGTATATCGACATACCCACTTCGTAGTGTTCGCTTGATGTGTTACGTGCCGTGTATGTTGTCGCAGCTACATGCAGCGCTCCGAACGTCAGACCGTGAAGCGTCTGCGCAAGTGCGAAGACGAAGATGTTCGGAACAAGGTATAAAAGGAGCCTCACCGTCAGCGCCACGGCCGACAGGAGCAGCATTCCCGACGGAGTCACCTTATCCTTCTTCAACAGTCGCCCGAAGATGATCATCGAGAAGAACTCGAAGAACGCTCCGAGAGCGATGAAGAGCGAGAAATACTGTCCGAGGTTCAGGTACTCCGTCATGTAGGATGCCAGCAGCTTCTCGACAACCGACTGTCCGATGCGCGTGAATGCCACTATGAGCATGAAGAGATAGAACCTGTCCTCGAACCAGGAGGGAGAGAAGAACTTCTTCATATCACCCTTTGTCTCCCTCTTCTCCTCCTTTTGCATGAAGGCCGCGACGGTATATAACCCCAGGAAGAGTACGAAGCACTTCATGATCGAGGTGTTGCTTCCCTCATCGGGGAATCCCGTGAGAGCGAAGACGACGAGCGCCGTCATGTAGCCGAATGTACCGCATGCCCGTAAAAGGCCGTATCTGTCGCTTCTTCCTTTCAGGGCGCGGTTCAGAAAGCCGTCCGAAAGAGGATTGAGAGACCAGAAGAATGCATCAAGAAGACATACCGAAAGAATGACGACCGCAACGGAAGACGACAGAAAGTACGGGATACCGAAGAGTATCGATACAAGAGCACAGAGAATGAGGAAAGGCTTTGTCCTCCCCTTCCTGTCCGTAAGAGCCGACAGCACGAGCGGCCCGACGATTGCCGCAGCCTGCCCCAGGGCCATGATGACGCCGACGAGGGAATACGAATAGCCCTTGTTGCGGAGCGTTATCTGGATATAGGGAGAATAGGAGGCAATAGCCGTCTGAGTCAGGACTGCAAGAAGAAAATAGCGGTACATGGGTGTATTATCATCAATGAAATGAAAATCGTCCACCCTGCAAAGAACGGACGACCGGGATTGCATTCCCTGAAATCAGAGGGAGTAGCTGACTCCGAATGTGAACTGGAAATCCGTCGCCCTGACGCCGTCCGCATTTCCCTTGTTATTCACGATGAGACAGTCGACAGCAGCGTAGACACTGAGGTTCGACATAATGCTGTACTCTCCCGTCAGCGAGAGGATGACGGACTTCTCGACAGCATGTTCCTGCAGAACCGTGCCCGTTGCAGGATCATAATCGTCCGTATCGAACGGGTCATAAGTCGTCGGCGTCTTCACATCCGGAGCATTCTCATACTTTCCCTCGTACATACCCCATTTCGATGATACATTCATCGAGCCGTGAGCCATGAACATCGCCTCGAATCCCACCTTGAAGAATCCCGGAACCTCGTAGTTGATTCTGCCGTCGAAGAGGATGACGTCGTTGCCGTAGGTGTATGTGACGAATTTGCTCTGCACCGTCATCCTGTTTGCGGAGATTATCCTGAGTTTCGCATCATATCCGTAACCCGAACTCTTTGTGTCATACTCATAGTGCTGGCCTCGAATGTAGAGGAACGGATCAGTCTTCACGAATTCGAAGCTTCCGTAGAGAATACCCTTTCCGAGAGTCATCGTTCCTTTTGCACCCGCTAGAATTCCGAATGACGCAGGATTGGTTCTGCCTTCTCCGGGGCCGGAGAATTCATCAACTGCAAACTGTCCGTATACATTCACACCCTTGACCGGAGTATAGTTCGCCTCGAATACGAGAAGCGAGTTGCCGTTACGTGCAACGTACTCGTTATGCATGAAACCGAACGGATTGATCTGGGCAATGGAGAACTGCTGATCGGACGTCGACCAGTACATACAGGCTTCATTGACAACGAGACTGACCCTGTCATGGAAGAGATTGAACTCCAGACGGTGCGTGATGAGAGCCTTCCAGCCGTCAAGAGAGGCAAACTGATTCCCCGCATCACTGTCGATTCCCGGATATACCGCTGCAACAATCGAATACTTGAAGGCATTATAATATGTATTGAAGCGTGCGAATGTCTGCTTCGGGAAGGAAGAGGAAAGCATGAGGTTACCCGTCTCTCCGTTTCCCCAGCTGAGTCTGTCGCGTCCCGCAGTGAAGTTCCAGTGGTCTCCACCGACAGAGACAAGAGCCTTGTACGGGAATGTCCAGTCGAAGTCCGCGAACGCATTCCCGTTCGACGGCATCGAGAACAGAAGCGCATTCACATACGGTATGTTCACATTGAACGTATTCCCGTAGAGCGGATTGTCTCCCGTACCGACTCCGTAGCCGTAGTTATGCTGCAGAGTGAACTCGAAGTAACCGTAGAAGCTGCTTCCGGGCCATGATTCGAATGTAAGGTTCAGAAAAGGCTTACGGGATGTGAAGCCGTGGAACCAGTCATCCTCGTCAACTGTATGTTCCCTGTCCGTATGGAGGTAACCTTCGAGATTGGCTTCCAGGCCGAAAGTCATCGCAAAATTGTCGCTGTACTGAAGTCCGGGCTCGGAGACGACTATGCTGTATATATAGTCGTATAATGACTTGCCCGCCTGGGAGAGGGACTCATAGTCAATCCTGTCGAGCATGAGGGTCATCTCGTTCTCGCTCCAGGGCCCCGATGAGGACGGGAGACTCTTCCCCGCAAGGATGTAGAGGTTCTCAACCGCCTTGTAGGCGGGAGAGTCCACGCTGATTATCCTCTGCTGGTTTGAATAGGCAGAGAGCGATGCGAGTGCAAGAATGCAGCAGAGCAGAATGATGATTGTTTTCTTCAATGTCAAACTCCTCCTCAGCGGAATCCCCTGGGCTTGCCCAGAGGGAGGAGCTGAGTAAAGGTAAAGTTACCGGAATGCTGAACCGATTCCAGTTTCCTGTATGATATCCCGGCGGAAACTTTCGTTCCGTCAGGTTTTCTGATATCGAAATAGCCGCTTGAACGTCTGCCGAAAATACGACACAGGATGCCGTTGTATCTGACTGTGTCAAACATACGATAGCCTTCTATTCTGTGCGGAGCGCATGTACGCCTGCGGATAGTGGAATGCTTTCTCGACATAGCTTCGTGTGTCTGCCTGTCATGACAGCGGCATTTCGTCATCTGGTACACTCTGCCGTTCGGCTCTGCATTCGGATTACCGGAAATGCATCTTGCATCGATGTAATGTGCCTTCTCCAGTCCTGCGTCCTCACGGTCACACTTCG
>CAVFVX010000090.1:0-10791 GCA_963626075.1 Acutalibacteraceae bacterium | reverse complement strand
GAAGTACGGCGCAGGCTACGAAGACCTTATCCAGGCTATCATCAACACAAAGTAAGTCATAACTGAACTTTGAAGGGCTCTAGGCAGCTAGGGCCCTTTTATGAAATCTAAACCGGAGGTCTCAATGGCAGACAAAAAGAAGAACGGCGGATTCCGAAAATGGGCCGAGGAGAACAGGCTCACCGTCGACAAGGAAAACTACAGGGGAAAGACTACGTTCGGTGCATATGTAGTCTGCATCAACCACTGGTGCCACAAAATCGTTCTGTGGATTGCACAGATTTCCCTCATCGTCATGCTCTGTACAGTATTCGTGAACGTTATTCTCCGATTCTGTTTCAACAGCGGCATCGCATGGGCAGAGGAGGTTCCGGGACTCCTCGTCACTCTCTTTACATTCATTGCATGTGCCATCGGTGTAAGAGACCATCTTCATATCTCGGTAAACCTCGTCTATGACCGCTTTAAGAAGGGCGGAATCGGACGGAAGATATTAGACGAACTGACAAACATCGTCACACTCATCTGCGGTATTGCATTCCTCTACGGCGGATGGTCAATCATGACAAAGCTCATGAAGAGAACAGGTAAGCTCCCGATGACGGGATGGCCGACCTGGATCCAGTACATACCGCTCGTAGTCGGCGGCTTCATCATGATATTCGACTCCATTCTCTTTATCCTCAAGCTCATCGATCCCGATGACCTTCTGTATTCGGAGAAGGAGATTGACTATAAGGAGCTCCTTAAGGAACAGGAAGCTGAGGAAAAGGGAGGAAACAACTGATGGAAGGCATGGCAACATTAATACTCCTCGGAGGATTCTTCCTTCTCATGGCATTCAAGGTGCCTATCACATTCGCAATGTTCATCGCGGCATGCGGTTCGTCGATGATTGCAGGCGTCTCGATTACCGAGATGTGTCGAATGATGCTCAGCGGCGTCAACAACTTCACGATGCTCGCAATCCCGTTCTTCATCGTAATGGGCGAGATCATGGGCGCGGGTCAGATTTCCGACAAGATCGTCGATGTCGCGAACCTCGCGGTCGGACGCTTCCGCGGCGGACTGGCGTACGTCAACTGTCTTGACTCCATGTTCTTCGGAGGAATCTCGGGCTCTGCAGTCGCAGACGTCTCGTCACTCGGCTCGGTTGTCATCCCGATGATGGTCGACCAGGGCTACGACAGGGAATTCTCGGTAGGTCTCACTGTCACGACATCGTGTCAGGGTGTCCTCATCCCGCCGTCACACAACATGGTCATCTTCGCCCTCGCTTACGGCGGCGGTGTCTCAATCGGAGACCTCTTCTACGCGGGTATTATCCCCGGTATCGCACTGGGAGTCGGGTTCATGATTCTCTGCTTCTTCCTCGGTAAGAAGTACAACTTCCCGAAGGGCGAGAAGATGTTCAAGGATGAGAAGATCCGTTGGATCGGTAAGGAAAACGGAAAATTGAAGATAGGACCGTGCATGAAGGTCGTCATCGATGCAATCCTCCCGCTCTTTACTCTCGTCATCATCCTCGTCGGAACGGGTGCAGGTGTATTCACGGCAACGGAAAGTTCTGCTGTCGCATGCTTCTATACGTTCTTCCTGACATACTTCGTCTTCAGAACGGCCAAGCTCAGGGACTTCGGAAAGGTTCTCAAGAACTCACTCAAGACTCTCTCCATCGTCCTCACGCTCATTGCAACGGCAAAGGCATTTGCCTACATGATGACATACCTCAAGATTCCTGCAATGATCACTGCAGCAATCATCGGTGTCACATCCAATCCGTATCTCCTGATACTGCTGATTATGATTATCCTCCTGATCCTCGGATGCTTCATGGATATGGCTCCGCTCATCATGATTATGACGCCGATTCTCAAGCCGGTCGCAGAGTCGATAAACCTCTCTCCGATCCACTTCGGTATCATCATAATCTTCACGCTTGCCATAGGACTGTGTACTCCGCCTGTCGGATCCGCGCTATTCGTAGGCTGCGCAGTCGGACACACGAAGCTCGAGACGACGAGCCGCAAGATGATGTCGCTCTTTGTGACAATGGTCATCGTACTCTTACTCGTAGCGTACATACCGTATCTTACGAAGTGGCCGCTCTTCGGTTACTGATTCCAGGGTCCCCGGAAGGGGGCCTTTATTACGAAGCCGTATCTCAGGAGAGGGGGTACGGCTCTTCTCTTCTGTAAAATCGTACAAGAGTTCTCTTCCGGGTGTTGTCTTTTATCATCAAACATGGTAAGAAAAACCGTATCTTAATTAACAAGGTACTCAATGAAAGCATTACAGGAAAGAATTCAGAAAGAAGGCAAAATCCTCCCCGGAAATATCATAAAGGTGGATGGATTCCTGAATCACAGAGTAGACACCGACCTTCTCCGCGCCATTGCGGAGGAGTTCAGGAAATACTTCGATACTTCGAAGATTTCCGTTGTCCTTACAGCGGAAGCATCGGGCATCCCTTTGGCAACCATGTGTGCCAATGTATACGGGGTGCCTCTTCTTTTTGCAAAGAAGGCGAAGAGCGACAACATAGAGAACGGTCTCTTCAAGAGCGAGGTCTGGTCCTATACATATAAGAAGAAGTTCACTCTCATCGTCTCGAAGGAATGGCTCCATGAGAACGACAACGTCCTCATCATCGACGACTTCATGGCGAAGGGCAATGCAGTGCAGGGTCTCATCGACATCGTCAACGAAGCTGGCTGCCACCTCGAGGGAATCGGAATCGCGATAGAGAAGGGCTTCCAGGGCGGCGGTGACAATCTCAGGGCCAAGGGCCTCAACTACAAGGCTCTTGCCGTCATCGACAGCATCAAAGACGACGGAACTCTTGTCTTCCGAGAGGACTGAGCATGAAGAAGGTTCTCATACTTGATTTCGGAGGACAGTATAACCTCCTCATCGCACGCCGTGTCAGACAGAGCGGTGTCTACTGCGAGATAAAGAGCTACAGAATGAAGTGGGAGGAAATCGAAGCATTCTCTCCCGATGCCGTAATCCTTACGGGCGGTCCCGCGACTGTCTTCGAGGAAAATGCTCCGAGACTGGACGAGAGGATTTTCTCTCTCGGCGTACCTGTACTCGGAATATGCTACGGCATGCAGCTCATGGTCTATGAAAACGGCGGAGAATGCAGAAAGGCGGAGAAGAGGGAATACGGAAAGGTAATTCTCAATCATTCTTCCTCTCTCCTCTTCAAGGATGTTCCCGAGTCATCTGTATGCTGGATGAGTCACGGAGTTGAGTGCGAAAAGCTCCCCGAGGGCTTTGTCCGTACAGCCTGGTCGGATTCCTGTTCATACGCAGCAGTCGAGAACAGAGACAGAAAACTCTACGGAGTTCAGTTCCATCCGGAAGTTGTTCATACCGAATACGGAACGAAAATTCTTGAGAACTTCCTCTATGTTGTCTGCGGCTTCACCCGTGAGTGGACGATGAACAGCTATCTCGAGACTGCTGTCAATTCGATAAAGGAGAAGGTAGGGGATGGCAGAGTCCTGCTTGCTCTCTCCGGCGGCGTCGACAGCACGGTATGTGCAGCGCTTCTTTCGAAGGCTGTCGGCAACAGACTCACATGCATCTTCGTAGACCACGGTTTACTCAGAAAGAACGAAGGCGATGAAGTCGAGTCGGTTATGACCTCCCTCTTCGATGCGGACATAAGACGAATCGACGCAAAGGACAGATTCCTTACCCTCCTCAAGGGAGTAACGGAGCCCGAGAGAAAGCGTAAGATCATCGGTGAGACATTCATCCGTGTCTTTGAAGAGGAAGCGAAGAAAATCGGAAAGGTCGAGTTCCTTGCCCAGGGTACGATTTATCCCGATGTGGTCGAAAGCGGCCTCGGCGGTGAGAGTGCGGTGATCAAGAGCCACCACAACGTCGGCGGACTCCCGTCTGTTGTCGCATTCAACGAGATTATTGAGCCCTTGAGAATGCTCTTCAAGGACGAAGTCAGAGAGCTCGGACTTGAGCTAGGACTTCCGGAGAGCATCGTCATGCGTCAGCCGTTCCCGGGCCCCGGACTGGCAATCAGAATCATCGGAGAAGTCACCGAGGAGAAACTCGACATTCTCAGAGATGCGGACGCAATTTTCCGAGAGGAAGCGATAAAGAACGGGTACAAGAATGCTCCGAGTCAGTATTTTGCAGCTCTCACCAACATGCGCAGTGTAGGTGTCATGGGCGACGAGAGAAGCTACGATTACGCCATAGCCCTCAGAGCGGTCAACACTTCGGACTTCATGACGGCGACATGGTCCCGGCTCGACTACGACCTCCTCGACAGGGTTTCCTCCCGAATAGTCGGCGAAGTCAAGCATGTCAACCGTGTACTCTATGACATTACGAGTAAGCCGCCAGCGACGATTGAATTAGAATAATTACAATTTATTATATTACAATAAAATAAACACGATATGTTGATTGAACGCAGCAACCTGCCGGAATGTACAGACGGTACAGATTCACCTGCAAAATCCCTGATGCGCTCACGTGGAGAGAAAAATGCCGGCCTCTTCAGTCAGAGAAGCCGGCTTTGTCGTTTCCGCGTCTACTTGAGCTTTCTGAGCTGTCTGCGGGCAATCTTCACTTCTCTGTCCAGATCGTCCAGGGCTGCGTCCAGAACCTCGGCGATGTAATCGCCCTTTGCAATTGCTGCCTTTACGGCGCTGGCTGCGATGATGATTGCGTTCTCTACATCCTCTCCCATGCCGAGTACTTTCACCTCTCCGTTTCCTTCCTCATCCATGAGAATCAGGTCTGGTATTCCGTTGCCGTCCGTGTCTCTAATGTAGAGGTTGAACTCACCGTCTCCTGTCAGATCCACTGCAAGTGTGTCGATGTCTCCGTTGCCTGTGGTGTCAAGGATTGCGACGTCGGGCTCCTTGTCTCCGTCGATATCAATCAAAATCTCGTTTCTGCTGCCGCGGACGAGTGTCTTGTGCCAGTCCCTGTCGAACTTCATCTTCATTTTCAGCTTTCTCAGTGTTCCCATTGTTTTACCTCTCTGATGGAAAATTCTTATATATAATGATGTTACTACACTCCGGACGGTGATTGTACCAACAAATATTCATCACATGTCTGACTTTAAGTGATTTGCGTGGGTATCTGTCCGCATGAATGTTCTCATCTTCTGTCCCCGGTATGCATCAAAAAGTTTAGTACAAATTACACTTTGCAGATTTCCTTCAAGTTGGACCGGAATCTTCTGGAACAACAGGGCCGGGATTATCCGGAGAACCTCCTCTTTACGACTTTCAGTGAAAAATAAGAAACAGTTTGTTCGACAGTAGTTTCCGCATTAGAATGGAAGACTGAAGATGAAACGGAGCCTCCGGAAGGAGAATGTCCTCTGTATTACGGAAAAGCTGCTCTGACAGCGGTATGACTCATCATCTTCATCATAAGGAGCAGCGCCATGATGAGATACAGTTTCTGCGACGGCTGGGAATTCACCCCCGTGTGGACGGAGGATTTCGGTAAGGGACTTCACGTTGATGGAGTGGAGACAGTACGCCTCCCGCATAATCCGAGACAGCTGCCTCTGCACTATGCGCAGCCTGCGGACTATGAGATGCTCTGCGGTTACCGCAGGAGCTTTCGTGTGCCCTCAGTCAAGGAAGCTCCCCGTCTTTTCCTCCGCTTCGACGGAGCGGCGCACCAGGCGGTGGTGTGGATTAATGGAAAACCTGCCGGAGAGCACAGGGGCGGCTACACGGGATTCGAGATTGAGATAACTAATCTCGTGGATAGAGAAGGAGAGAATCTTCTCACTCTCAAACTTGACAGCCGTGAGGACCCGGCTGTTCCTCCATTCGGATTCGTCATCGACTACCTTACCTACGGCGGTCTCTACAGGGAGGTCTGGCTCGAGTCGTCAGCGGAGAGCAGAGTGACGGACCTCTTTGTCTATACGCCGACTCTGAAGACTGCGAAAGTGCAGTGGACTGCGGAACGACTCGGGAATATCACGGGAGTCCGTATTCTCGTGGAAGCGGAAGACGGTACGATTCTTGCCGAAGAGAAGACTAAAGCGGCGGAGAAGGGGGAGATAGAGCTTTCTGTTCCGGATGCACTCCCGTGGGATATTGGTAATCCGGTTCTTTATCGTGCTTCTGCCGAACTGTTGAATGAAGACGGGAAGTGTGTTGACAGGAGAAGTGTGACCTTCGGCTTCCGTACAGCAGAGTTCAAAGCTGACGGCTTCTACCTCAACGGAAGGAAGACATTCCTCAGAGGTCTCAACCGCCACCAGAGCTACCCGTATATCGGGTATGCGGCTCCGGAGAGTTTGCAGCGTGAGGACGCGAGAATTCTCAAGGAGGAGCTCCAGTGTACGGCGGTGCGTACAAGCCACTATCCCCAGAGTCAGTATTTCTTCGACGAGTGTGACAGACGGGGACTCCTGGTGTTCACGGAATTTCCGGGCTGGCAGCATATCGGGGACGATAAGTGGAAGGCTGAAGCATGCCGGATGCTCGAGGAGATGATTATGGAAAACCGCAACCACCCCTCGATAATCCTCTGGGGAGTCCGAATCAACGAGAGCGTGGACGACGACGAATTCTATACCCGTACGAACAGGATTGCTCATGAGCTGGATCCCGGCCGTGCAACCTCGGGAGTGAGGTACCTCGAGAAGAGTCACCTACTCGAGGATGTCTACGCCTACAACGACTTCTCACATAACGGCATCACTCCCGGAGCAAAGAGAAAGAAGGACGTCACTCCCGATATGTCCAAGGCATTTCTCATCTCGGAGTGCAACGGGCATATGTATCCCACAAAGAGCTATGATGACGGCCCCCACCGTCAGGAACATGCCCTGAGACACGTGAGGGTGCAGAATGCCGCCGCTGAAAGCGGGGAGCATGCGGGCTGCTTCGGCTGGTGTATGTTCGACTATCAGACACATAAGGATTTCGGCTCCGGCGACCGTATCTGCTACCACGGCGTGATGGACATGTTCCGTAACCCCAAGCTTGCTGCGGCGGTCTACTCGAGCCAGGGTGATGATACCCCGGTACTCGAAATCAGCTCATCCATGGCCATAGGCGACAGTCCGGCGGGACAGCTCGGAGACATCTACGCATTCAGCAACGCGGAGAGTGTGAAGCTCTACAAGAACGGTGTTTTCGTCACCGGCCTCAACAGGAGTGAGTGGACGGCTCTCCCGCATCCGCCCTTCGTCGTTGACGACACCATAGGAGAGCTCCTTGAGACGCAGGAGCATTTCTCCCCGTCCAAGGCCGCTGTTCTCAAGGACTGCCTCCTCGCCGCGGGAAAGTACGGACTACCGGGTCTTCCGCTGAAATACAAGCTCAGACTTCTCCGGTGCATGCTCCGCTATAAGATGACTTTCAATGACGGTGTGGCGCTCTACGGTAAATATGTGGGCAACTGGGGAGGAGAAGCCACCGTCTGGCGCTTTGATGCAATTGAGAACGGAAACGTCGTAAAGAGCGTCACACTCTCTCCGGGGGCGGAACTGCATCTTGAAGTCAGAGTAAGCCGGACAACGCTTCTCGAAAGAGATACCTATGACATGGCCTCTGTCAGGATTCGCATCCTCGACGAGAACGGAAACACTGCCTCCTATGCCCAGCTTCCAGTACACTTCACGCTGGAGGGGGACGCCGCCCTTGTAGGAGAGGAGACTGCGGTGAGCGAAGGCGGTATGACGGGAACATATATCAGGAGTATCGGGACTGCGGGAAAGGCGAAGCTGACCGTTTCCACTCCGCAGACGGAATCTGTAACAATCGAATTCAACATGGAAAAGGAGAATGTTGTATGGAACTGACATTCAGACAGAAGGCCGCATTCGGCATCGGTGCCGTCGGCAAGGATATGGTGTACGCCCTGTCCTCTTCGTATGTTATGTATTATTACCAGGATGTGCTGGGACTTTCCGCATCCTTCGTGGGCCTCGTGCTCATGGCGGCGAGGCTCTTCGACGCCCTGAACGACCCGTTCATGGGCGTCGTGGTTGCAAAGACCCGGACACGCTGGGGACGCTTCCGTCCCTGGATTCTTTCGGGAACCATTCTCAACGCTCTCGTGCTTTATGCTCTCTTTGCTGCTCCCGTGATGAGCGGTGCGGCAATGATGGTCTACTTCAGCATCGTCTACGTTCTCTGGGGTGTTACATACACCATGATGGATATTCCCTTCTGGTCCATGATCCCGGCAGTCACCGAGACTCCGAAGGACCGTGAGAACCTCTCCATGGTCGGCCGCACCTCAGCGGGTGTCGGATCAGCCATCATCTCCATGCTCGCCATGCTCCTCGTCGGCTTCTTCGGCGGTTCGAGCGAACGCGCGGGCTTCAGATGGGTTGCGCTGCTCGTGTCGGCTGTATTTGTTGTGACTGAACTTGTCTGCTGTCTTTCAGTGCGGGAGACGAGCCGCAGCGAGATGAAGACGGCGAGTGTGAAGGAGATGTTCTCCGCTCTCTTCCGCAACGACCAGGCCATGGTTGTCGTCGGCAGCATCGTTCTCATCAACTCGGCTTTGTACCTGACATCGAACTTCATCATCTACTTCTTCAAGTACGACTACGGCGGAGAGGGATGGAAGGCCACCTATACGCTCTTCTCGACTGTCGGAGGAGCAGCGCAGATTCTCGGCATGATGGTGCTCTACCCGATTCTGAGGAAGAAGCTCAGCAGCACACAGGTCTTCCGTCTCAGCCTCATTCTGGCCCTCGGCGGGTACGCGACGCTCCTCCTGCTCTGTCTTGTCGGATTCTCCCACAGCCTCGTGCTCTTATGCATCCCGGGAGTCGTCGTCTTTGCCTGCAACGGCATGCTGAGCGTCCTGACAACGCTCTTCCTCTCGAACAGCGTCGACTACGGCGAACTCAAGACCGGACGGAGGGAGGAGAGCGTCATCTTCTCCATGCAGACCTTCGTCGTCAAGGCCGCATCGGGAGTTGCTGTATTCCTGACGGGAATCGGACTCGATCTCATAGGACTCGTGGGGAATACCGACGAAACCGGCCCCATTGCCGAGCAGAGTGCGGGAACCCTCACGGGCCTCAGACTGATGATGACGATACTCCCGATGCTTGTGCTCGTATGTGCCCTCGTTCTCTTCAGAAAGAAATTCGTTCTCTCCGACGAGCGCGCAGCCTCCATCAGCGCAGAGCTTCACAAGAAGGATAATGCCGATGACTGAAAACCTGCACTGGTATGCGGAAACGACGGGGGGCTCACTCTCCGGTGACTTTCCGGTAAATGACTCCGGCATAGTTCATCTTTCGGCAGAGCTCCCCGCCGGAACGATAAAAAGCATAAGGGCTGAACTTCCGTGGACCATGAAGGAAGACGAAAGGCTCTTCATGAACGGCTATCAGACGTGGACGTACAGCCCCGAACTCGACAGAAACGGAAAGCTCAGGGGAACGGACCATATTCCCTCATTCCTCCTCAAAAGGTACTTCTTCGACCGCTACGGTGATTATCATTTCGTGCATTACGGACACCGCCACGGGCAGAGCCACGGATTCTCCTGCTGCTGGTTCCGCAGGGGAGAGAACTACAGACTCATTGCCTCTCTTGACGAGAAGACCGGCTATACAATCTTCCGCTATGACAGCAGAAAGGAACTCCTGACTCTCGAGCGCGACGCAGCGGGCGTGGAGCATAAGGGCGGAAGCTTTCCGCTCTTCGATCTCTTCCTTGCCGAAGGAACCGAAGATGAGGTGTTCGATTCCTGGTTCCGTGCCATGGAGATAAAGCCAGGGACACAGAAGAAGATTGCGGGCTATTCAAGCTGGTACAACCGCTATCAGGAGATATCTGAAGGAGCAATCAGGGAGGATCTCGAGGGATGCCGCACACTCTTCAATGCGGGCGACCTCTTCCAGATTGACGACGGCTGGGAGCCGAAGGTCGGCGACTGGCTCGAAACGGACGGTAAGAAGTTCCCGAACGGGCTCAGAGGCATTGTCGACGAAATCCATGCCGACGGCTTCAGGGCGGGACTGTGGCTAGCGCCCTTCGTTGCCGAAAAGGACTCCGCCGTCTATCGTGAACACAAAGACTGGCTCCTCAAGGTTGACGGAGAGCCCTGGTGCAACGGCTGCAACTGGAGCGGTTTCTATTCACTCGATATCGATAATCCCGAGGTGCTGGACTACCTGAAAAAAGTGTTCGACCGCGTCCTCAATGAATGGGGCTTCGACCTCGTGAAGCTCGATTTCCTCTACGGAGCTGCGCCCTTCGGAAACAGAAAGGAGAGCAGGGCCGGGAGAATGTACCGAGCAATGAAGCTCCTGCGTTCCTGGTGCGGCGAAAAACTCATTCTCGGATGCGGTGTTCCCGTAATGCCTGCCTTCGGCCTCGTGGACTACTGCCGTATCGGATGCGATGTGGGCCTCGACTGGGATGACAAGTGGTTCATGCGTCTCTTCCACAGGGAAAGGGTCTCCACAAAGCAGGCTATAAACAACACCGTCCTCAGACGCGCTCTCAACGGCCGTGCCTACGGCAGCGACCCCGACGTCTTCTTCCTCCGCGACGAGAACTGCGCCCTCACTGAGGATCAGAAGCATACTCTCGCCACAGTGGATGCACTCCTCGGCAGCGTGTTCCTCATATCCGACATGCCGTCACACTATACGGAGAAGCAGAGGGAGGAGTACCGTCGTCTTAGAGCACTCTTCGAAAAGGCGGAGGATGTTGAGGTGAAAACGGGTAACGGCGTAGTCACAATCAGGTATTCCCTGGAAGGTGAAAGACACGAAGTGAGCCTCTCTTTCGCCGGCTGACT
>CAVFVX010000089.1:0-10860 GCA_963626075.1 Acutalibacteraceae bacterium | reverse complement strand
CAAGCCTATGTGATGAGAGGAAAAGAAAATGTACGTAAAAAACGGAATATGTTATGCGGGGAAGATGGAAGATGGCATCAAAGTAACAGAAGTGAAGCCTCTCAGAGGAATGATGATGCTTGTAACGTTTTCAACGGGAGAAAAAAGACTCTTTGATGCTTCTCTTCTTACTGGCGGAGCCTTTGAACCGCTCAAAGACGAAAAAGTATTTTCTTCACCTTCTCTTTTCCATGGTGTTATTACCTGGAAGAATGGTGAAATAGATATTGCACCGGAGGCTGTCTATGAAGACAGCTATGCGTATACAGACAGTGCCATTTGAATTGGCAGAGCATGTTGCCCGGTGATACATGGTCTCCATTGCTGTTTCTCTGTGGATAGCCCAGAGAAGCTGATTCGTAACAGTAAAGAAATCCTTGACAACCAGTTCCTTCTGAAACAGTTCCCGATATGTACGAGATAATGAAACGGAGATATTTTGCAGACAACATCTGCAAAAAGTCGGGCATGCTGCTTCTATGGCAGTCATGATAATCAGACCCTGAACTTGATATCCTCCTGCATATTGTCTAATGTTATGAAGATTTTCTGACTGAGGAAGCGGTTGAAGATATGACATTGAATGAACTAAAGGTAGGTGAAAGGGCCAGGGTCCTTTCAGTTGATGCTGAAAGAGAGCTCAGACACCATTTTCTTGATATGGGCCTTACCCCCGGGACTGTACTGACTCTCGTGAAGGTCGCGCCGATGGGTGACCCTATTGAGCTCAGTGTCCGCGGCTATGAGCTTACGCTGAGAATCGATGATGCGAAGAGAATAACGGTGGAGGCCGCCGAGGATAAGGTGCAGCCGGACTCCGGAAGTCCCGTGACGGAAGAATCCGAGCATCCGCATATCGGAGAGAGCGGAATCTATCATGACCCTGATGCGAGAATGGTAATACCGAAGGAGAAGGAAGTCGTATTCGCCCTTGCAGGCAACCAGAACTGCGGCAAGACCACGCTTTTCAACCAGCTTACGGGCTCCAATCAGCATGTCGGAAACTTCCCCGGTGTCACGGTTGACAGGAAGGACGGAAAGGTAAGAGGGGAGAATGCGTCGGTTGTGGACCTTCCCGGAATATATTCCCTTTCCCCGTTTTCGAACGAGGAGATTGTCACAAGGGATTTTCTCCTCAGGGACAAGCCCGACGGAATCATCAACATAATAGACGCGACGAACATAGAGAGAAACCTCTACCTCACGCTTCAGCTTCTCGAACTCGATATCCCCCTCGTCATCGCCCTCAACATGATGGACGAGGTCAGGGAGAACGGCGGAACTATCGATGTGAACAGGCTGGAGGGAATTCTCGGTGTTCCCGTAATCCCCATTTCCGCATCGAAGGATGAAGGTGTGGATGAGCTTATAGAGCACGCAGTACACGTGGCCCGCTACAAAGAGGGGCCGGGGATGAAGGATTTCTGCCGAAGTGACGGGGGACGGGAGGAAGTCGCCGTACACAGGTGCCTCCATGCAATCATGCACCTCATCGAGGACCATGCTGAAAGGGCGGGGATTCCTCTCAGATTCGCAGCCTCCAAGCTCATCGAGGATGACAGGCCGGTACTTGACAGTCTTCAGCTCGATGAGAACGAGAAGGAGACTCTCGACCACATAATCAGACAGCTTGAGAGCGAAGCCGGAACCGACCGCGAGGCCGCCCTTGCCGATACCCGCTTCTCGTTCATCGAGGATGTGTGTGCACTGACTGTCGTAAGGCCGAAGGAGTCGAAGGCCAGACTGAGATCCGCCCGGGCTGACAGAATCCTCACCGGCAGGTACACCGCCATTCCCGCATTCCTCGTCATCATGGCGGCTATATTCTACATAACGTTCGGCCCCGTCGGAACCGCACTCAGCAATGCCCTGGAATATGTCATCGGAGTCGTCACGGACCTGACATTCTCCGGCCTAGAGGCTCTCGGGATAAACCCCGTGGTACGCTCTCTCGTGATCAACGGCATATTCACGGGAGTTGGAAGCGTTCTGAGCTTCCTACCTGTAATCCTGATTCTCTTCTTCTTCCTTTCGATACTCGAGGATTCGGGTTACATGGCGCGTATTTCCTTTGTCATGGACAAGGCGCTGAGAAGACTCGGACTCTCCGGTAGAAGTTTCGTTCCCATGCTCATCGGGTTCGGCTGCTCCGTTCCGGCTATCATGGCTACGAGAACGCTGTCCTCGGAGAGGGACAGGAAGATGACCATACTTCTTGTGCCGTTTGCGTCCTGCTCGGCAAAGCTTCCGATTTACGCCCTCTTCACTGCGGCGTTCTTTGCCTCGTCCCGTACGCTTGTGGTAGTCGGACTGTATCTGATAGGTATCGTCGTCGGGATTATCACGGCGCTTGTTCTGAAGAAGTTCGGCTTCAAGGGTAACCCCGTTCCGTTTGTTCTTGAGCTTCCGAACTACAGGATGCCGACTCCGAAGTCCGTGCTTCAGCTCATGTGGCAGAAGACGAAGGACTTCGTCACGAAGGCCTTCACAGTCATATTTCTTGCCTCGATTATCATCTGGGCACTCGAGACTTTTGACTGGAGACTCAATGTGGTGACGAACCCGGAAGACAGCCTGCTTGCGATGATAGGTTCCCTTACGGCGCCTCTTTTCCGACCGCTCGGATTCGGCGACTGGAGAATTTCAACCGCCCTCATAACGGGTTTCACGGCAAAGGAGAGCGTCGTATCCACCCTCACGATACTCCTCGGCGGCTCGACGGAGGCCATGAAGAGCCTTTTCACTCCGCTTACCTCCTTCGTGTTCCTTGTCTTCACGCTTCTGTACACACCCTGCGTAGCGGCAATCGCCACCGTGAAGAGGGAGCTCGGACGTCTCTGGGCACTCAGAGTTGTCGTACTCCAGTGTCTCATAGCCTGGATTGTCGCCTGGCTTGTGCACCTCGTAGGAGTCCTGGTCCTCTGAAAGAGGCGAATATCATCAGGGGAATGCGACTTCGCCTCAGAGGCGAAATCGCATCGCCCGCAGTTGACCTCAACCTGATAGTGAGTTAGATTCATTCTCACATAAAGGAGGAAGTAATCATCATGCCCGGTATTCCTGTTTCAGCAGTCCCTGTTGCTTTCTCCTTCCTGACATCGACAGCCCATACATTCACATGGCATTCCACAGCAGAGTGGAACAGAAGAAAACGGTGAGGCTGTAGAACAACAAACCATGCCTCACCTTATCGTGGAGGTATGGATATGATTCTGAGTGATGTTTTTCTGCTTTATGACAGCGTGGTCTGCGACGTCGAGACCCGTGAGACCTTCTCGGATGCAGTCATCAGGCTCGCACGGGAGAGAAACCTGTCGGCCCCCGAGGTCTATCACGGGGCGGGGATAGATGCGAAGCACTACTCCAAGATAATCAGCGACAGAAATTATCAGCCGAAGAAGGAGACGGTTTTCGCCTTCCTTATCTTCTTCCGTCTTGACCTGAAGAAGGCAGAAGAACTTCTGACTACAGCGGGATACTCCTTCAATCCCTCTTCACGCTATGACTCTCTCATCAGAAGCTTCATAGCCCGCGGAGTCTATGACAGGAGACTGATTGACGAGG
Organism: Acutalibacteraceae bacterium; assembly: GCA_963626075.1. Lineage (GTDB taxonomy): Bacteria > Spirochaetota > Spirochaetia > Sphaerochaetales > Sphaerochaetaceae > Ornithospirochaeta. The sequence continues at coordinate 7,257 of CAVFVX010000089.1, read as the reverse complement.
CGATGGCGGATCTCAATCTCCAGCTACTTCCCCAGAAATGGTAGTTTTCGCCTCCCGTGGGAAAACAGGGAAGGAAAACGCTGTCATACTTATAGAGTAAAAAATGCCGCTGTAGCAGAATGGTTATGCGCTGCACCTGTAATGCGGATAAGAGAGTCCGATTCTCTCCGGCGGCTCTATATCGGGTACCTGGTCCAGTGGCAGGACGGCTGTCTCCAAAACAGCAGACGGGAGTTCGATTCTTCCGGTGCCCGTATATTTCGGTGCTGTGGTACACCAGCCGGTTCGACTCCGGCCACCGGAAAGTGGATTGTAGTTCAACGGCAGAGCCTCAGATTGTGGATCTGATGATGAGGGTTCGACTCCCTCCCTTCCAAACAGACTGATCCGGCCGGATTCGATTTTTCTGTGTTTTTTGACGTTCTTCCTTCAACCTGGATTGTGTCTTCTTCAAGTATACCGTCAATCTTCTGTCCGGCGATTTTTCGGATATGCCTTTTCTGTCGTAATCATGTAACGCCTAAGAAGAACGATGAGAGCCGCAGAGAAATATTCGGAAAAAAACTTATACTCTTAATTTAGAATTCCTAAGTAGGAATCATAAACAGTCAATAAGAGTGGAGTTTCTGTCTGGAATTGTGACTTCGTTCTTTTTACTTCTGTTCAGTCGCTGCTTTGCCTTCCGAATGTAAGAAAGAAACATTCTTCATGAAGGAAGGTAAACCGTGTTGCACTGCGGTGATTGGAGGGAAGAAGAATATTATAGGAAAGGTTTTTGTGATTCTGTGTCTCGTTATGTCGCTTATCGGATGTGTAACGGATATGGCTGTTGAAGAGGAAACCGTGTCTCCTGTTCCGGAAGGCATGAGAAGGGTAGTCTTCTACTGGCGGAGAAGGATACGTCGGACATGTGGATCTGGTGGGACGGAAAGGACGGGAACGGGCACCTTTTCGAGGAATGCGCATACGGCTCCAGGTTCGCTGTCGATGTTCCTTCGTCTCTCTCGAAGGTCGGCTTCATTGTCCGTACTTCATGCTCTGACCCGGGCGGTTCGAGCTGGGGCACGGCAGTCAAGGACTGGGGTGACGACAGATTCGCACTCCTTACTGACGGGATTACGGAAATCTACCTCATCTCCGGAGACGGACTGCAGTACAGCAGCACCGATGGAGGAAAAACACTCACGCCGATCAGAAATTTCGTTCTTTCCGGTATGGAGGATTTTTCAACTGTCAGATACAATATTTCCCCGGAAAGCAGTTTAATCGGTTTAGACAGCGTAAAAATTAAGGATTCGAGTGGTAATTACATGGAAATGGCGAACGTGCCGGGAGACGGCACCGTCACTCTTCGGGACGAAATGAAGATTGACGGAATATATACTATCGAGATAGAGGGCTACGGAGAGAAGACGATAGTTCCGACGGGAGTATTCGACAGCGAGGAGTTCATAGAGAACTATACATATGACGGGGATGACCTGGGGGCCGTAATCAACGGCGATTCCACGACCTTCAAGGTGTGGGCGCCGACGGCACAGAAGGTCGTGCTCAACCTCTTCACTGCAGGAGATACAGTCGAAGCATACTCTTCTCTCGATATGACTAAAGAAGACAAGGGCGTCTGGTCTTCCACGGTGAAGTGTGGTCACGGTACCTATTATACATATACGGTGACTACGGCTCTCGGAACGGAGGAGGCCGTGGACCCGTATGCGAAAGCCGTGGGCGTCAACGGAGAGAGGGGAATGGTCGTCGACCTTTCGCTTACGAATCCCGAAGGCTTCGGTGATGACACTTACGTCAGTACGATTGAAAAGTACTCCGACGTCGTCGTCTGGGAGACACACGTCCGTGATTTCTCCATTGCTAACGAGGAAAGTCAGTACAGGGGGAAGTATCTTGCGTTTACTGAGAGGGGGTTGAAGAATTCAAGCGGGATTTCAATCGGTGTTGATTATCTAGTGAATCTCGGTATCACGCACGTTCAGCTCCTTCCCGTCTTCGATTACCACACTATCGATGAGACGAAGTGTACTGACTACAACTGGGGCTACGATCCGGAGAACTACAACGCCCCCGAGGGAAGCTACTCGACAGACCCGTACCACGGGGAAGTGAGGATAAACGAATTCAAGAGGATGGTGCAGTCGCTCCACGAAGCGGGCATCGGCGTCGTGATGGATGTCGTCTACAACCACACGTATTCGATTTCATCCTCTTTCAATAAGATTGTTCCTTACTACTATTACAGATATACTTCCGACGGCATCGCCTCGAACGGCAGCGGCTGCGGAAACGAGACTGCGTCCAACAGGAAGATGTACCGTAAGTTCATGATAGACAGTCTTGTCTACTGGGCTACCGAGTATCATATCGACGGTTTCAGATTCGATCTCATGGCGATACACGACACGGAGACGATGCAGCTTATCGAGGAAGCTCTCCATAAGATAAACCCGAAGTGCCTCATATACGGCGAGGGGTGGTCCGGTGGAACATGCGCATACGATTCGTACCTCCTCGCATCCCAGTACAACATCTCGAAGATAAAGGCCTCGAAGGGGGCTGCGGGAGGAATCGCCGTCTTCAACGACGCACTCCGCGACGGCCTCAAGGGAAGCGTCTTTTCTGCTTCGGGTCGCGGTCTCATCAGCGGCGCAGTCACACGTGACAACGCCGAGCGGGTTGCCTTCGGCATAAAGGGTGGTAAGTCAACGAACGGTGTCTCCTGGTCAGTGAAGAACGACATGGTCGTCAACTACATGAGTGCACACGACAACAACACTCTCTGGGACAAGCTCAATCTCTCGGCAACGACGGAAACAGGGGAGGAAAAGCTTCAGATGAACAGGCTCGGTGCGGCAGTCGTCATGGTTTCCGGCGGCATGCCCTTCATGCTGTCGGGTGAGGAAATTCTCCGTACCAAGGGCGGTGACAGCAACAGCTACAGGTCTCCCGACAGCGTCAACGAGATTGACTGGGAGAGCGTGAAGACGGGCTCTGACGAGGAAGCGATGTACAAGTGGTATGCTTCGCTTATTGAGATGCGCCAGAAGTACTCCTGGCTCCGCAGAAGCGATGTCTCCTGCACTGTCTGGGACAACAATTCGATATTCGTCACCTATCGCGAGCGCGGAAACATCGTCGGCATCGCGATAGTGAATCCGACTGTGGAGGAGTTCCTCGGAACTCTTCCCGAAGGGGAATGGAAAATAATTCTTGACGGAAGGAACTTCGTGGATGAGAGTGAGATAGCATCGAAATGCGTATCGGTACCGGCAAGGTCTGTCGTAGTATTGACGAAATAGAAAAGGAATACAGATGTACCGTTAATCTCTTTTCCTTTTCCTGTCCGGAACTGAGTTAAACGTGAAATATGCCTCTCTTTTCTGCGATAAATGCAGAAAACGGAGGTATTTCTTATGAAACATAATAATAATTTATGGTTTCATGAAAATTAACTATATCTGCAACTTTCTGCAACATGGCCGGAGAAAAGTGTGTGACAATAGCTGTAGTTTATTTCATTGGAGGGAAAAGATGAAAAAAACGATTATCATGATAATGCTCGCTCTCGCGCTCATCATGCCGATGTTCGCAGGCGGTGCATCAGAGGCGGCGGCTGAAGACGACAGCCCCATCGTACTCGAATTCTGGACACACGAGGATGCTGCAAGACAGGCTCTCGAAGAGAAGTATATTGCAGAGTTCTGTGAACTCCATCCGAACGTAACGGTCAACGTCACACGTCAGAGTGCCGAGAAGCTCAGAGAGCTCATCCAGACGGCATTCGCTTCCGGCGAAGGTCCTTCGTTCTTCAATCTCCCGATCGAGAACGAGTACCAGTACATCGAAGCGGGACGCGTTGCAGTTGCAGACTATGAGACACTCGGCTTCAAGGATGCAAAGGATCTCCTCTCGTCCTACGAAGACGGCATGATCGACGCAGTCGTCTATGACGGCGAAGTCTACGGTCTTCCTCTCGAGCTGACGAACTGGTCCATCTACATCAACAAGAAGGTCTTCAGAGATGCAGGCCTCGATCCCGAGACGGATTATCCCAAGACATGGGAAGACATGGTCGAGATCTCCAAGAAGATCGTCATCCGTGACGGCGACATCATCACACGCCGCGGCTTCGACTTCAGGTATTCCTATGAGCTCACATACTTCGTTCCGATGGTCGAACAGCTCGGCGGCTCTCTCTCCGAGACGGAAGGCTGCGTGAACAGGGACGCATGGGTCAAGGCTCTCACATTCATGCAGAACTGGGGACCCAGCGGAGAGAACCTCGGCAACCCGACTCTCACGGCTGCAAGAAAGCTCTTTAACAAGGACAACGGTGACATCGCAATGTGCAACACGGGCCTTTATCAGGAAGCAAGAATCCTCTCCGACAACCCCGATTTCTACAACTCGGGCGAGTGGATGGTTGTTCCGTATCCCGTATTCGAGGATGCAGTTGCCGACGTCGCAGGCTGCTACTACGGCCACTTCTACATGGTCAACGCAGACAAGAGCGAAAGAGAACAGCAGATGGCATGGGAACTCATCAAGTACTTCCTCCTGACAGAGGGACATGCTGAAGAGTACCTGTCACAGGTCGGTCTCATCCAGCCTACTAAAGCTCTCATGGAAAGCGAGACATATGCCAACATGCCGTATTCGTCGGTATTCAAGGGCGACTTCGCACGCTCTCACATTGTCTACTACGGCAAGGGCGCATCTGAAATCCAGAGTGCAATCAACAGTGCCATCAAGTCCGTCATGCTCCAGGGAACAGCTCCCGAGGCGGCTTACGATACACTCCAGACGACAGTCCTCGAAATACTCGCAGACTGATCCGTTTTCGCATTCAACCGGCGGGCCCGTTACGGCCCGCTTTATGGAATACTAAATGAAGAAAATCAAAACATACAGCATAGAAAGAAAGCAGGCGAGGTGGGGTTTTCTCTTCACGGTTCCCTGTCTCCTCTTTTTTGCAGTCTTCTCGTTCTATCCGATCATAAGCGCGCTCATCACATCCCTTACCAACCGTGATGCCCTCAAGCGCACGTGGGACTTCGTCGGACTACAGAACTACATATATCTCTTTACGCAGTCAAACGGCGGCTTCTCGCTCTTCAATTCAATCAAGGCAACTGTCATATTCACACTCGGAACCTTCATTCCGATGGTCGTTGTCTCGCTTATTCTTGCAACGCTCATAATGCAGCTCAGGTCTCCCGCACACTCGAAGATCATCGAGCTCGCCTACTATACACCCGCAGTCCTCTCTTCTGTCGTCGCGGCGACAATCTGGATGATTCTCTTCCAGCCGACGGGACTCTTCAATCAGCTGTCCAATACGATAATGCATACTTCCGGCAAGGATTATCAGTGGCTGACGAGCGACAACATGCTCCGCGTCTCCACGATGATAGTCTACTTCTGGAAGTACATCGGATATTTCACGATACTCTTCATCACGGGACTTGCAAGCATCCCGCCGATGCTCTACGAGGCCGCCATTGTCGACGGCTCGTCGAGGTGGCACACCTTCTGGAGGATTACACTTCCTCTTCTCAAGCCCACCATCATGCTTGTCTCGATAATGGCGATGCTGCAGTGCCTCAAGACCTTCAGCACCCAGTACATGTTCGTCCAGGGCGGAACGGCGAGAGAACCCATCGACGTCATAACGATGAACATCTACTACACGGGGGTCGTCAACAGAAGGCTCGGCAGATCCAGCGCAATGTCGATTATCCTCTTCATCATCATGCTCTTCTTCACTTACCTGCAGTTCGCTCTGCAGAAGAAGGGTGACGACACAGAGTACTGAGGGAGGCGGAAATGAACAACAATAAATTCGTCGGAAAGGTAACAGTCGCCGAGGTCCTCACATACGTGGTCCTCATAGCCGTTCTCATCTTCACGCTCATGCCTCTTCTCTTCATGGTCACTGCGGCATTCATGGACGCAAAGCAGATCATGGCCATGCCGTACACCTGGATTCCGTCCTCGAAGTACTTCACGACAGAGTCACGCACCTACTTCACGAACTTCGTTAAGGCCGTCATGGGCAACCACGGTGAGAAGATATTCCTCCGTAACCTCTGGAACTCCCTCATCGTCGCCCTTACGTGTGCGGTCACGACTGTTCTTCTCTCGTCGCTCTGCGGCTACGGACTGGCTAAGTTCAACTTCAAGGGGAAGAGTCTTGTCTTCATGGCCATCATGAGTACGATGATGATCCCCTTCGAGGCAATCATGATTCCTCTTTATCTCGTCGCATCGAAGCTCAAGCTCATCAATACGATTCCCGGTCTCATAATACCTTTCCTCGTAAGCGCATTCGGTGTCTTCCAGATGAGACAGTACCTCATAACGTTCCCCTCCGAGTACCTTGATGCTGCACGTGTCGACGGACTGGGAGAATTCAGAATCTACTCGAGAATCGTGCTGCCGAATTCGACCCCGGTCATCGCAACGCTCGGAATCCTTTCGTTCAGAAACCAGTGGGACAACCTCCTCTGGCCGCTTCTGTGTTCACAGGCGGAGAAGATGAAGACCGTTCCGCTCTACATCTCGAAGTTCGCAGAGGAGAAGCAGACTGACGAAGGCGCCCTGATGGCGTGTGCTCTCCTTGCCTCGATTCCGATGTTCATACTCTTCTTCACCCTCAGCAAGTACTTCCTCGGAGGAGCCGAGGTCTACGAATCGAGAAAGGGGTGATGCCCGTATTCTTCTGAGTGAAGTAGTGAAGTAAACAGTGAAGTACAGTGAAGTAGAACTTCAGTACTTCACTCTTTTTCTGTCTCAATCCTGAGTCTGAAAGTATCGCGCGGATGAGATTGTCGAGATATAAATATTTGCCTGTTAACAGATTAAGTCCATAGGTATCTGTAATGGCCGCGATTAGTGAAGTAAGTGAAGTTTTCAGTGAAGTAGAGTGAAGTAATACTTCATTAATCACTTCACTATAACGTCTCGGATCAGGTTTTTCCTAAGTATGATTGTTGTTTATCACCTTCAGAGAGAAGGCAAGAAAACAGTACAGACGAGAATGATGGCGGCGGATTCTTACGTCCTTTTCATCGACGACGATGGGAGGAGAAAGTTCAGGTTTCTACTTTCTCAGTAGCTGCCATGTTTGTAGGTAATGGTAGTAGAAAAGCCCTCCCTGAATGAGCAGAAAGGGCTTTGATTTGAGCTGGGGCTCCTTACGAGAGGTTTGCTCTGAGGGCTGCGATTTCGCTCTCTGTCAGTCCG
>CAVFVX010000088.1:0-11097 GCA_963626075.1 Acutalibacteraceae bacterium | reverse complement strand
TGGGGTGACTGATGGGGTGACCGATGGGGTGACCGATGGGGTGACCGATGGGGTGACCGATGGGGTGACCGATGGGGTGACCGATGGGGTGACCGATGGGGTGACCGATGGGGTGACCGATGCCCCCTTCCTGCCTGGAAAATCCGGCCTTTTCTCCTCTTTTCTTTCGTCTTTGAGGTACGGGCTGGGGTTTTCTTCCTGTTTGCGGGCGTGTGACAGCCTTTTCGATGTGACGGAATTGTACAAAACAGTGACAAAAGCGATTTTTGTCAGGATTAAGTTTATGTTGACTCTGAAATTGCAGAACAGATATGTGAAAATGTGACATATTTTAATTCCGCTTTTATCCAACGAGTGGCCGTTAAAGTGTCTCTGAATAGTTACAGAATTACACAATATGGATTCCAGGCATAATATCAGTATTTTACAATTCGGTGCACGAGGCGACGGCTCGTATGACAACACCAGGGCCTTCGAGGACGCCTTCTCCACAAGGGGAGTCACTGTTACCGTACCTGCCGGAATCTACATGACGGGTCCCGTCACCATGCACTCCGACTCGACTCTCGTGCTCGAGAGCGGAGCAGTGCTGAAGTTCATTCCCGATCCTTCTCTCTACAAGCCTGTATATACCCGCTGGGAGGGTGAGAGATGTTTTGCCATGCATCCCTGCCTCTATGCGCAGAACGCGGAGAACGTCACAGTCGAGGGCTCGGGTGTCATCGACGGCAGCGGAAGGAAGTGGTGGGAGATTCTCCGGGACAAGAAGAAGAGGGGAGCCGGAGTCGAAACGGATTACGAGAAGGCTCTTGCCGCACTCAACCCCGGCTACGAGAAGCAGGCTTCGGGCGGCGGCGGAAGGGGAACTCAGTTCCTCAGGCCCGCACTCGTCCAGTTCAATTCCTGTAAGAACGTCACCCTCAAGGGTGTCAAAATCATCGAATCCCCGTTCTGGACCGTCCACCCGATATTCACCGACAATCTCACGATTGACGGCATTACTATCTTCAATCCTTCCGACAGTCCGAATACCGACGCAATCGACGTCGACAGCTGCACGCACGTGAGGATTCTCAACAGCTACATCAACGTCGGAGACGACGGAATCACAATAAAGAGCGGCTCGGGTGAGGACGGCCTCATCGTCAACAGACCCACCTATGATGTCCTCGTCGACAACTGTACTGTCGCATCCGCACACGGCGGCGCCGTAATCGGAAGCGAAACGGCAGCGGGAATCAGGGATGTTGTCTTCCAGAACTGTTCGTTCATCGGAACCGACAGGGGAATAAGACTCAAGACAAGACGCGGCCGCGGAGGCGTCGTGGAGAACCTGACGTTCAGGAATATCTCCGTTGACGGATGCTTATGCCCGTTCACGTTCAACATGTACTACAAGTGCGGGGCATCCGATGACGATCCGTGCTTCTCGCTTACGTCCCTTCCCGTCACGGACCATACACCTCACATAAGGAACATACTCATCGAGAACGTGACGGCAACGGGCTGCAGGAGCTCTGCGGGATTCCTCGTGGGACTTCCGGAAGCGAGAATCGAGAACGTGACAATCCGGAACTCTTCCTTCAGTGTCGTACACGAGGGCGCGGTGGAGACGAGCCTCTCCGAGATGTACAGGGGACTCCCGGACGTCGAGGGCAGGGGAATAAGGGTACGCAGCGCCGACCTCAAACTCGAGAATGTGGTTGTCGAAGGAGTCGGAAAACTCCTTGTTGAAGAGTGAAAATAACGGTTGCACAATTCTGACAAGTCTATGAATAGTTACGACTACTCTTTGCGGACAGAAAAAAGCGGCCTTTAGAATTGGATATAGATGATGGAGAGAGGAAACAGTCTTCTGAGGTACAAGTCAATCGACCTTCTGATCTGGGTCGTCATGATGGGTGTCTTCGAGACTCTGATTGTCAAGGCGGGGTCCGTGTGGTTCACGTCCCAGCCCTACATTCTCTCTCTCGTACCCGCGCTGACGACGATAGTCTACATGCGCTGGTCGCTCTGGGGCGTGTTATACGCTTCACTCGGCGGCTTCTTTCTCGTTTCGGCATCGTCTGCCGCGGCGGGGCAGTGGCTTATATACATCATCGGGAACCTTCTCTCGATACTGGTTTATCCGGTAATGGTGAGGGTCGGAAAGGAAAGAATAACTTCGTCTGCCTTTCTTTCTGCACTCTGTGCCGTCCTCACGGCGGTTCTGATGCAGGCGGGAAGGGGTCTTGTGTCACTCTGTGAGGGTAACGGGATTGCGGGCATGCTCGCTTTTTTCACAACGGATGCGCTCAGCGGCGTTTTTGCTGTTATAATCATCCTTGTAGTGAGAAAACGCGACGGTGTCTTCGAGGACCAGATATCCTACCTGAGAAGGCTCAGGAAAGAAGAAGAGGAGAAGAAGAATGAAGGTAACGGCTTCTGATTATCTTGATTATGATGAAAGTACCGGAAAGTGGCACGAGAACAGTGAACAGAAGGTAAGGGATGACGTGGAGAAGCACTACTGGCTTCATGTCGGACGTGCAATCGCAAAGGACTGGAGACTCTATGTCATGCTTGTCCCGATGCTGCTTGTCTTCCTTTTCTGGAGATACTTCCCGATGTACGAACTCCTGGGATGCTTCAAGGTGTCCGATGAGATTCTGCCGGTTTCCGAGCAGCTTTTCTCCGGTTTCTCGTACTTCAGAAGACTTCTCGTCGGCGGAGACGCACTCTCGACGGAGTTCTGGAGAGCACTCAGGAACACGTTCCTCCTCTCCTTCTACGGACTCTGCTTCGGCTTCCCCGTACCGATCATCCTCGCTCTCTTCTTCAACGAGGTAAGATCGAATATCGCAAGAAGCGTATACCAGGTGCTGACGTACCTCCCGAAGTTCATGTCGACAGTCGTCATGACTTCTCTTGTAACCATGCTCGTGAAGCAGGGCTCGCTCACCACAAGCTACGGTGTCATTTCCCAGCTCCTGGAGAAGATAGGTCTCATCTCCCACGAGGCTGCGAACTCGGGTCTCCTGAACAACCCCAACTTCTTCCGCGGCATCTACCAGCTCAGCGGAATCTGGGAGGAAGCGGGTTACGGCTCAATCGTATACTTCGCTGCAATCATCGCCATCAGCCCGACAAGCTATGAAGCCGCGCAGATCGACGGTGCGGGAAAGATGGCCCAGATGAGATACGTCGTCATCCCGTGCATCCTCTCGACTATCGTCATCATGCTCATAACGAAGATCGGTTCTCTCCTGTCCATCGGCTACGAGAAGGTCCTTCTTCTCTACAATGAGAACACATACGTCACGGCAGATGTCGTCTCGACATTCGCTCAGCGTTACGGTCTTGCCGGAACGATGGAAGGCATCGCATCCGCAGCCGAGATGATGAACAACGTCATCGGCATGCTCCTCGTCATCGGAGCAAATACGATTGCCCGCAAGGCATCGAACGTCTCGCTTTACTGAGGAGGAGAGGAAAAATGAAAAGAAAACTCGAAACAACCGAACTCATCTTCAAGATCATCAGCTACACTCTCCTTACGATGTTCGCGGTAAGCTGTCTCTATCCCTTCGTCTATGCCATCTCGTCGGCAATAAGCGGACGCCACGCAGTCGAGTACTCCGAGATCGTCCTCTTCCCTAAGGATGTGCAGTTCGAGGCATTCGGAAGGATGTTCAGCTCCAACATGTTCTGGAACGCTTACTCCAACACGCTCTACATCACGCTCTTCGGAACGATCTGGGCTCTGGGGTACTCCATACTCGGTGCATATGCACTCAGTAAGAAGAGACTTCTCTTCAGAAAGACTTTCAACTTCTTCCTCGTCTTCACGATGTGGTTCAGCGCCGGAATCGTCCCGCAGTACCTGAACTACCTCAGCACGAAGAAGGTCTTCAACTCTATCGGAATAATGGATGACAAGTGGCTCGTCATCATCGCGATGGGTATGGCCGCAATGAACATCATCCTTCTCAGAAACGCATTCGAAGGCGTTCCGCAGGATATCGAGGAAGCTGCCATCGTCGACGGCGCAACGGAGTTCCAGGTCCTTTCGAAGGTCTACATTCCGATGAGCAAGTCGACTATCGCAACCGTTGCTCTCTTCTTCGGAATCTCGAGATGGAACGGTTACTTCTGGGCACGCCAGATGATCAGTAACTCCAACGAGCATCCTCTCATGGTCTACATCAGACTCATGCTCGAGGAATACACGGACAGTGAGGCAATGGCAGGCTGGAACGAGGCATTCGCTTCCGACAGCATGATCTACGCTCTCATCGTATGCTCCATCGTCCCCATCCTCGTAATCTACCCCTTCATCCAGAAGTACTTTGCAAAGGGTGTGAACGTCGGCGGCGTCAAAGAGTGATCTATTTATATATTAAATAAGGATACAGATTTCTAAATCGGAGGAAACAAATGAAAAAGACATTGGCTATTGTTCTCATAACGGCACTTGCTTGTCTTTCCGTTTTCGCTGGCGGTAACCAGGAACTCGCAACACCGGCTTCCACAACAACCACAACGACAACGACTACGACAACAACTGCAGCTTCCGCAGCAGCGGAAGAGACAAAGAAGCTCAGCGACCTCTATGCCGAGGGCACAGTCCTCAGAATGGCTACAGGTTACAACAGCAAGAAGACAGGTATCGCATTCGATGCAGATACAGCCGGCGACGGTGTCGAGCTTGCAGGCGTAATCTATCATGCAGGCGACCTCAAGCCGACCTGGGTTGCAGTAGGTAACATTCTCGGTATCGAGTTCGAGGACAAGTACCAGGGCAACAGTGCCAGGAACGAGCTCCAGTACTGGGCAGAAAGACTCAACGAAGTCGATATGGTTTCCGGCAACGCAGCATCTCTCAACGAATACGGCGTAAAGGGAAGCTTCGTCAACATCGCTGCATACCTCGACCTCATGCCCAACTTCAAGGCATATCTCGAAGCCAACCCGATCGTCAGACTCTCCATCACCGGTGACACATCCACAGGCGCAATCTACTTCTCGCCCTATTTCGACGGTGTCAACGATATCGAGAGAATGCCCCTCATGAGAGAGGACTGGGTTGTCAAGCTCCTCGACGGCGAAGGCGAATTCACAGCTGAGAAGTCCGGTACGGTCAACGCAGCTGTCTACACACCCTACATGCCGACATCGGGCTCCGTCACAGTCGACGCAGTCAGCGCTGACGGAACAAGTGTCATCTACCTCACAAAGAACTACGACAAGGCAGGCAACATCGTTGCAAAGATGAACGAAGCTCTCTCCAAGGGAACACTTACAGGTGTCGAAGCAGTCAACATGCTCAGAAAGTATATCGACGAAGCATATGACGGCTACTACGGAACAACAAGATCCAACCTCTTCGTCGGTCAGGATGCAGCATGGGATGCAGACGAGCTCGTCGCACTCCTGAGATGTGTTGTCGCCAACGCATACACACTCAACGGAACAGACTCCGTCCAGGGTCTCTTCTCTAGAGAAGACAACAACAACCAGAGAAAGGTCGACCTCTTCAGATTCGCAGGCACACTCTTCGGAGTCAGAGGTCTTGAATCAAGACAGGACCAGGAATACCTCTATTTCGATAGTGAAGGAAACCTCTGCGATGCCAGACAGGAAGAAGCTACATACAAAGCTCTCGAGAGAATGAACGCTCTTGCCAAGGAAGGCCTCATCAGCCAGTCCTACATCGACAACAGCAAGGAAAGCTCCTCGACAATGCTCGAGAACGACCTCGGCTTCATGAGCTATGACTACAACCAGACTCAGACCCTCCTCAACGAGACAAAGCTCCAGGACGGCGAGAAGTACACATGTGTCATGGTTCCTGTTGCACGCTGGTATGACGGAACGAATGCTGACGGTGTCTACATGAGATTCACGGAGTCCTGGAGATCTGTCAAGACAGACGGATGGGCAATCAGCAAGGCAGGCGTCGAAGGCGATGACAACAAGCTCTATGCAGCTCTCGCTCTCATCGACTACGCTTACAGCGAAGAAGGCCAGATCATGATGAGCTACGGCCCGGATGAGTTCATCAAGAAGAACGACGACGGCAGCTACGTAACATTCTCCTTCAACGGCAAGGAAATGCCCGTAATCGCAGACATCACGAAGGAATACCTCTGGAAGTATGCAAGCGGCAACTACACGAACTTCGCACGCCAGTATCTCGGATCCACACTCTCGTTTGCAAAGAGCCAGGCATTCGAATATCAGTGCACAGTCGAAGTCGGTAAGGAAGGAGCAGCTAAGATCTCCACAGCAATCGCTCTCGGCACAATCAAGCACCCCGAGCTCGCTATCTGTGACAATATGTGGTATACATCCGTTCCGACGACTCTCCCGAACACAAAGGTCGAGACAGATGCCCTCAACAGCTTCACAGAGCTTACGAACCAGTTCAGCACATCCAAGGGCGGAACGAACCTCTTCGTGACACAGATTACATCCGGCTACACACTCGACGGAGCTTCCGATGCAGCATCAACCGCAGAGAAGGTCAAGTCCGAATGGTCAGGTGAGCAGTATCTCTACTACAGGCAGAGTGCATGGACACGCGCTCTCAAGTTCTATCAGAACCTGAACAAGTAACAACAAATCAGTCTTCGGGGAGGAACCCTCCCCGGAGCTTATACCCCAGGAGGAACGGTTATGTACAAGAAACAGATGACATTTCAGAACATAATCTGTTATATCGCACTTATCGCCGGAGTTATCGTATTCATCTATTCTCTCGGCATCATGACAGATCTCTATGACTGTCTCTACACGACAATGACGAACCCCAACGACCACACGGAAACCATGGTCGAAGGCTCCATCGTCTACTACAACATGCAGGCATTCAACAGATATTTCCTCATTGCATCGATTGTCTACATTCTTCTCGGTGTCCTTCTCTTCATCACGCAGACCGCGAAGAGACGAAGATACTACATCGGTAACTACACAGCCATCGCGCTGTTTGTCATCTTTACCCTTTTCCTCGTAGTATGGTCACACATCGAGATCCAGACCTACAGGGCTCAGTGGCTCAACGTCGACTTCGAAGCCCTCGCGTCACACGCAAAGATATTCAAGCACAAGTACACGGAGTCGACATTCTGGTTCGACATCCACTACGCAGTGTCGGCGGTATGTCTCGCAGCGGCGGGAATGCTTACCTACAATGCGGTATGGAAGACAAAGCTCATGAAGGAAGAGCAGAGACTCATAAGGGAGGGAGAGAAAGCATGAGAGAACTTGACGAAAACCTCATCAGTAAGGACCGCATGCGCTATATAAAGAACAAGTTCAGTTCGAACATGTGCATCCTTGCCATCCTCTTCGATGTCTTCTTCTTTGTCTCCATCTACAAGATCAACATAGACACAAGCAAGAACTACTACAACATCCTCATCGGTGGTTCGATTGTATACAACCTCGTCTTCATGCTCCTGGCATTCCTCTCCTGCGAGAGCGTCAAGAACTACGACGAGAAGCAGTGCTGGGTGATGGTCGTCCTCGGAGTACTCCAGGTGGTGAGAATCTTCATTCTCCCCGTGAAGTATCATACATCCGTCGTCACGATCAAGAATGTGGAGACACAGGTAATGGGGAACGCGCAGTTCATCCGCTGCCTCATCTATCTTCTCGTCTCGGCTGTCTGTCTCCTTGCGGGCGCTTTCGTCGGCATTCAGAGGTCGAGAACACTCAAGGCATACATTGCAACTCTCGGTGAAGAGAAAAGGAGAGACTGATGGCAGAACTCAAACTACAGCATCTCGACAAGATATATGACAACAAGGTCCAGGCGGTCTACGACTTCAACCTGGACGTGAAGGACGGTGAGCTCATCGTTCTCGTCGGCCCCTCGGGCTGCGGAAAGTCCACGACTCTGAGAATGGTCGCGGGACTCGAGGACATCTCGAACGGACACCTCCTTCTCGACGGCAAGGACATCACGCAGGCGCCGGCGAAGGACAGGGACATGGCAATGGTCTTCCAGAACTATGCCCTCTACGGTCATATGACGATATATGAGAACATGGCATTCTCCCTCACGCTGAGGAAGGAGAACCCGAATGTCATCCACAAGAAGGTTCTCGCAGCTGCGGAGATTCTGAATCTCACGACACAGCTGAATAAGAAGCCCGCTCAGCTCTCCGGCGGCCAGAGACAGCGTGTCGCAATGGGCCGTGCAATCGTCCGTACCCCGAAGGTCTTCCTCTTCGACGAACCCCTCAGTAACCTCGACGCGAAGCTCAGGGGGTCGACAAGAAGGGAAATCCTCCTCCTGCACAAGAGACTCAAGGCTACGATGCTCTACGTCACACACGACCAGACGGAAGCCCTGACGCTTGCAGACAGAATCGTCTGCATGTCGATGGGACACGTCCAGCAGGTCGGAACACCCCTCGAGCTTTACGATACCCCCGCAAACATCTTCGTCGCGGGCTTCATCGGACTCCCTCCCATGAACTTCTTCAATGTGAAGGTCAAGGGAAACACCCTCGCGGGCAAGGGCTTCACGGTTCCTCTCAGGGAAGACGACGCATCCCTCCTTTCGTCCTACAACGGAAAGGAAATCGTCCTCGGAGTAAGACCCGAGAACGTTGTGAAGGGTGACGACATAAAGATCAGGGTCACATCCAACGAGAACCTGGGAATGAACACGCTCGTACACGGACACATCGTCTCGGACGGCGTCACATACGACAAGATCACGGGTAAGCTCAGAGGCTGGTGTGACTACAAGGCCGGCGACGAAGCTGCGGTTTCATTCGACAGAATGCACTTCTTCGACAAGGAGACGACACAGAGAATCGTCAGGGAGGTTGAGTGATGAGTCAGAAAAGAAAAGGATTCAAAGAGTGGCTGAGAAAGACGATAGTCTCTCTCAAGCGCAACCCGCACCGCATTCCGCTTGTGATGTATCTCATCACATTCCTCTACTATGCGCTGAACCTTACATGCATCTCCAATACGACAGCGAAGATCCAGGGCTCCGGAATGGGTCTCTGCGGCTTCGTGACAATGCTCTTCTCCATACTGAGCATTGTCTGCTTTCTCAATACCTTCCAGCACAGAAAGCCCGTCAACAAGCCGATGCTGATTCTCCTCTTCGTGATGACTGCGGCAATCATCTACGCAGACATCCGCTACAGAGGACTCATATACAGCGCGGTCAACGCATCCGAGAACCCGATAAAGGTCCAGGACTACATGACGAAGGCATACAGGATGCTCTACAACCATGTCGTTCTCCTCTGTGTCTCGGCAGGCCTCGTCGCTCTTCTTCCGGTCTACTCGAAGCTCCTGAAGAAGATCAACACATCCGTTGAAATCGACTCCTACGATTCCATGGAGGCTATCGATATTTCCGGAGAGGATTGATGAAAGGGGAAAGAGTCGACTACACCGAGAAGAAGAAGGCGGTGGACGAGCTCGTGAATGCCACGGAGGAGAACACTCCCGAGTATTCGGCAGAAGAGCTCAACCGCTATAAGTCGAAGTCGGGGCTCAAGCTCCCGGCGACGTCGAAGGCCCTCTTACTCAAGTTCTGGTTCAGCGGTGTCGTCTGCTACTTCGTAGTCTGGGGGCTCGGGGTGTACCTCGCGACCCCGGATCTGATCTTCGTCACGTGCATAGTGATGGGCTTCGTGAAGGATATTCTCGAGAACAACATCTTCAGATTCCTCGCGGACCCGCCCGGCTCGAACGACAGGTGGATGATGTTCCCCCAAAAAGGGTTCGTCTCGCTCATACTCAATGTGCTCTACGCATTTCCGGTCATGTTCTGCGTCTACTGCACATACGCCGTACTGAATACGGTAATCTACAAACTGACCGGTGGAAGCACCGCTGAGGAGCCTTTCACCTTCGGACTATTCTATCTTGCATACGACCTCTTGTTCATAAAGATGAAGCATGTGGGACAGAAGATAGTTGCCGATGCCAGGATAAAAGCTAAAGGAGGCGAATGATGCCATACCTCATTTTCAAGGACATAAACAAGATCTACCCGAACGGCTTCCATGCTGTCCATGACTTCAACCTTTCAATCGACAAGGGTGAGTTCATCGTGTTCGTAGGCCCCTCGGGCTGCGGAAAGAGTACAACGCTGAGAATGATTGCGGGACTCGAGGATATAAGCAAGGGTGACTTCCTCATCAACGGCGAAAGAGCCAACGAGAAGGGGCCCAGGGACAGAGGTATCGCAATGGTCTTCCAGAGCTATGCCCTCTATCCTCAGATGACGGTCTATGACAACCTCGCATTCGGCCTCACTCTCGAGGGAATCGACGAGGACATCATCGAGGAGAAGGTAATGAACGTTGCCGGAATCCTCGGCCTCACGGAGTACCTCGACAGACTTCCCAAGGCTCTCTCGGGCGGACAGAGACAGCGTGTCGCAGTCGGAAGAGCAATCATCAGGAAGGTAAACATCTTCCTCATGGACGAACCCCTCTCGAACCTCGACGCGAAGCAGCGTGTCACGATGAGAAGCGAAATCACCGAAATCCACAAGAAGACGGGAGCAACGACCATCTACGTCACACACGACCAGACCGAAGCCATGACGATGGCTGACAGAATCGTCGTTATGAAGGAAGGCTACATCCAGCAGGTCGGAACTCCGTACGAACTCTATTTCAACCCCGTCAACGTCTTTGTCGCGGGCTTCATCGGAGAGCCTCCGATGAACTTCGTGAGATCCGTTGTTACTAACGGCCACATCAGAATCGGCGAGAACGACATCGACCTCTCGAAGAAGCTCGGCGAGGACAACCTCAGGAAGTACGATGGAAAGGAAATCGTATTCGGCTTCAGACCCGAAGCTGCCGTCCTCGGGAACGAAGGCGAATGCTGCAGCCTCAAGTGCACGGTAGAGCTCACGGAACTCCTCGGAGACAACACCAACGTCTACATCGACATCCAGGGCAGCAAGTCCATTCTCAAGGTCAATCCTCACGATACTCCCGAGATGGACACGGAGCTCGAGTTCTACATCCCCTACGAGAGCATCTACCTCTTCGACGGCGAGACGGAGAACGTCATTAAGTGAACTACCGCCACCCTAAAGGGATGTCGGCTTCGTGCTTCACAGAT
>CAVFVX010000087.1:0-11131 GCA_963626075.1 Acutalibacteraceae bacterium | reverse complement strand
TAATCAGATTACAAATTCTGAGAATTTTTGAGGTATTTATGAAAAGAATAGTTACAGTACAGGACATATCATGTATAGGTAAGTGCTCCCTTACGGTTGCACTCCCCATCATCTCGGCGATGGGCATCGAGACAGCCATAATTCCGACGGCCGTGCTCAGCACGCACACAGCCTTCCACGGCGGATTCACATTCCGTGACCTTACAGAGGATATCACCCCGATTATGAACCACTGGGAGAAGGAGAAGTTCGAGTTCGACGGTATCTACACGGGCTACCTCGGATCACTGGAACAGATTGACCTGATGAAGGATCTCATCTCCCGCTTCGGTAAGGATGACAGGACCATCAAGATTGTCGACCCCTGCATGGCTGACGGTGGAAAGCTCTACCCCGGCTTCAACGAGGAGTTCGCAGCCCACATGGCAACGCTCTGCGGGGAAGCTGACATAATCCTTCCGAACCTCTCGGAGGCTTCGTTCCTGCTGGGTGAAAAGTACATGGAGACGGGATACACCGAGGACGACATCAAGGCTCTCATGAAGAGGCTTGCCGCTCTCGGATGCAGAAAGGTCGTACTCAAGGGCGTGGTCTTCAATGAGGATCAGAAGGATCTCAAAGGCATAAAGGGAAAGATCGGAATCTGCTGCTATGACAGCGAGAAGGGCTCGTACTCCTGGTATTTCCACAAGAGGATATCTACTTCGTTCCACGGAACGGGAGACATCTTCGCTTCCGTCTTCACCGGTGCCCTCCTCAACGGTTTCTCAATCGAGAAGTCCTATGCTCTCGCAGGCGACTTCGTCGTGAAGTCAATCGAGGAGACTCTCAGCCATGAGAACTACAACACATACGGTGTCGACTTCGAGGCTGTCATTCCGTACCTCGTAAAGGAACTGGAAAAGAGAAGCAGAGTCTGAAAACAGACGGGCTCCGCCGGGGATGCGTCAGGGCATCCCCTTTTTCGTCGGCGTTGACGGAGGCGGAGCTATCAGCGAATATAACAGAGTGAAGAATTATCCTGTGGTCATCATCGGAGGCGGCGCCTCCGGCCTCATGCTTTCGTCTCTCCTTCCCTCATCATCTATTCTTGTAGAGAAGATGAATCAGTGCGGTCTCAAGCTCCTCATCACGGGTAACGGTCAGGCAAACATCACGCATGATGAGGAACCGAAAGAATTCACCACCCACTACTATGAGAAGAAGAACTTCGTCTCGCACGCAGTCTACTCGTTTCCTCCCCTGAGGATCAGAGAATACTTCAGGGAAAGAGGCGTTGAAACCACAGTCCGTTCTGACGGGCGTGTCTTTCCCTCTTCCTTCAGAAGCCGTGACATCCTCTCCGCTCTCATGAAAACGAGCGGGGAAATCATAACGGGAACACCGGTACTGAAAGTGAGAAAGGAAGGGAGTTTCTTCATCACGGAGACTGAAAGAGAATCCTATTCATCTTCCGTTCTCGTCATAGCGACAGGCGGAAGGACATATCAGAAGACGGGCTCAACAGGTGACGGCTACACCTTCGCTTCCGCCTTCGGCCACACCATCATTCCTCCCCGCCCTGCGCTCTCTCCCATCCGCATCAACCACGACACGACTCCAGTTGAAGGAGTCTCGGTTCCATCGGTCACTCTTACCGTCGGAAAGAAGGAAATCACCGATTCGATAGTATTCACACGTAACGGCATCTCGGGCCCCGCAGCGGAGAACATCTCGCACTGGATTGACGGAAAGACGGAGCTGACGGTGTCGTTTCCTGAGTCCTTCGATGCGCAGAAAATCAAGGAAGAGAACGGGAAAGGAAACGTAGTAAAGACGCTCTCAAAACTCACTGCACTCCCGCATTCCCTTCTCGAGTATCTCTTTCCTTCCCTTAGGGATAAGAACAACGCATCAGTCACGAAGGAGGAAATGAGGAAAATCGAAGACACCCTTCTCTCATGGCGTGTTACTGCAGACACTGTTAAGACTGAAGACAAAGCCATGGTCACGAAGGGCGGCATAGATACTTCCGAAATCAACAGCCGCACCTTTGAGTCGAAGCTCGTTCCCGGACTCTATTTCACGGGAGAAGTAATCGACATAGACGGCGAATGCGGAGGCTACAATCTCTCCTTCGCCTTTGCGTCCGCATTCCTTGCCGCAGAAGACATCAGAAAGAAAATCTGACAGAGCCCATCTCGCTTCTCCAGACATAATCACGGAATTCGAAGATGGTGGCAGAGTCGGCTGTGAAAGTATATTTTAAATCTACAGTATTAAAATATTCCATGCTCGGTATGAATGCTTCCAGCTTGATATCTCTGTTGGCTATAGTTATGTGAGGCGTGAAGCGCTTTTCGTCCTTTATCCTGACGCCCCCGTTCCTGAGAAAACCGCAGACTTTCTTCTGGAGATTCTCGAGTTCCCTGCTTTTTTCTACGTGAGCGAAAATCGTGCGCTCTCCGAACGAACCGAAGCCCGATACGGAGATATCGAAAGGAGAAATTGTAAGCGGAGAAATAATATCCCTGATTTCAGAGAGACTCATTCCGCTCTCGAAAGGAGGAATCAGTGTGATATGAGGCTGAGTCCTCATGCCGCTCCTGCATCCCCACTTACGTCTCATCCACTCCCTCGAACTCTCGATTTTTTCCTCCAGTTCTTCCGGAAGCGTTATTCCCATGAAGTAGTTGTCATTTACCCTCATTCATGTTCTCCCTGAGCACCCTGAATGCGGAGTCGACGTAAATCTTATGCGCGATAGCCGCAATCAGCTTCTTGAGGAGTTCCTCCTCGACGCTTCTTTCTTCATTCCTGTCATCGTCATCGCTTCCGATTCCGAAGATACTTCTGAGTATGCTTTCGAATTCCTTCTTGAAGAACTCGTAGGAAGCCTTCACTTCATGTTTATTCTCTTTCTGCAGCATGATTAAAAGCTGAATATCGTCAAGGGAGGCGACATTCTTGCAGAGAGCGATGAACAACAGGTAGCAGATCATCTCGCGCGAATACTGCTTCTTCACGGGATTATCGATGAGCTTCTTCTTGACGTAGTTGCTGATCATCGACTCCGTAATAGAGAAGGAGGGGAAGACGGAGAGATATCTGTTTATATATGTAGCGGTCTGGTTGAGGTAGAGCCCTACATCGGGAATCTCCTCATAGAAAGGCAGGCGGTAGCTTCTTACAGCCTCCAGGTCTTTTTCGTCAAGTTCAAGTACCATACAATAATCCTTAATAACTTTTAACAAGTTTTTCAAAAACTCTTGACAGGTTAATCAAGTTCGATTTAACTATATACAGGTTTTTCAAAAACCGATGATAAGTTTATCCTACAACTATCTTCGGTTATCTGCAAGGAGGAAAGTATGGTTATCAACATAATGGTACCCCAGGAGAAGGAGACGGGATTCTTCAGAGTCAAGGACAGAATGAGTGCGCTCTCGCATTTCATAGGATTTCTGTGTTCCATCGTCCTCACTCCCGTTCTTCTCATAAAGGGAGCACTCGACGGCATGAGCACAGCAGAGCTCGGAGCCCTCTCGATATTCACACTCTCGATGGTTCTCCTCTACGGAGCATCCACGGCTTATCACAGCTTCGATCTCGGAGACAGCGGCCGTAACAGAAGACTGAGAAAGCTCGACCATATGATGATTCCCGTACTCATTGCGGGAACATACACTCCCCTCTGTGTAACGACACTGCGTAATAACGGCGGAATGACGCTTCTTGCAGTAATCTGGATTCTTGCCCTTCTGTCCATACTCTTCAAGGCTTTCTGGGTTACCTGCCCGCGCTTCGTATCTTCCATTATCTACATAGCAATGGGCTGGGCATGCGCTCCGTATCTGGGCGCTCTTCACAGCCTCCTTACTCCCGGTGGCTTCAGATTCCTGCTTCTCGGCGGCATCCTCTATACGACGGGCGGAATCATATATGCAACGAAGCTTCCGATGCTGGAGAAGAACAGAGAGTTCAGAAGCCACGAACTCTTCCATCTCTTCATACTCGGCGGAACGCTGATGCATTATCTGATGGTATTCTCGTATGTAGCATGACTGAGGGGCTGAGGCCCCTCTATTATGTTTATTACATTATAGCATAAGAAGTCATACACATTATGTGACATAGTAGAGAATATCTTTCAGAAACTTTGGAGTACGTTATCTGTCAAACTCTGTCTGTCATTCAAGATTATGGATGCCGAGAGGCATTCTGAAAGAGATTCGCGGCAAACAAAAAAACCAGAAGTTTCCTCCTGGTCTTGGCGAACTAATTGTCCATACCATCACGGTCAGCCCCCGCATCCGCGGCCAGGCCATTCTTTTGCTAGCAACTATTGTATAACACAGCTTTTCTAGGAAGGCAAGATTCCAGTATGTAAAATTTGTGATTAATCTTTTTAATTTTTTTCGCTGAAGACATTTGTTGCCAGAGGTTTCAGGTAGTTTCTGATAAGTTTTCTTACTCCTTCAAAAAACTCAATTTCAGTATTGGAGACAGTCTTTCCGACTACCTTTATCTGAAGCAGTTTAAATGTGCTCGTCATGTCAGCCACCTGCAGCAGTCTGCTGTCTTCCGGTCTGACCTTCACGAAGTTCGGCCTTGCCAGGGCTTCTCTGAAGGACTCCGTAAGTACGTTGCTGACGATGGCCTGGCCGTTGTCGTAATTGATGTTGACTTCGGCAAACCTGCTGAAGTACAGGCTGTTCTCCTTCAGGAAGACCTTTATCTCACTTGTCAGCCGGCTTTGGATATCTTTCTTGTTGAGGTTCTTCTTTTCCACGACAAATTCCTTATGTGTGATGTCGATGTGTCTGAAGAAAGAGAAGAAGTACATCATAAGCTTACGTCTCGTCTCCAGATTTTCGTTCCCGTACTGTTCGTTGTGGTGAATCAGCGGTCCCGTGTGAAATGAGTGATTCGGATAACCGAGCCTTGAGAATTCCTCTTCCAGCTTCCCCTCCTCTTCATAAAGGTCGTCCTTGTCGCCTTCATGGAATACCATGCCGACAATGTAGTAGCGGGAGTTGGCCGTCTTGTTGTCAAGATTTCCCGACTCATCGATGTAGATGTTGAGTATCCGTGGAAAACCGTAGAATTCATCAGACTCTCTGAGTGTAAGTGCATCTTCTTCTCTGTATGCTTCGTATTCGTATTCCGTCATTCTCATTTCTCTTCCGGTCTCTCCGGCGAAGGTAACGGACATATGCCAAGAGCCCTGATGTCTCTCTCGATGCTCTCGACCCACATCGAATACGATACCAGCTCCTTCTCCTCGAGGCCGCTCTCCCTGAAGGCTCTGAGGTAGACGTCTCTTATTTCCTGATCCTCAATATCATCGGGAAGTACACAGAGGAGATCATGAAAGAGCGGCAGCTGCTTACTCTGTTTTCCGTTTCTCGTCCAGGCAACTGCAAGAGCGAAGGAAGCGGGATGGTTATCGACAACACGGACCGACACGGGAGGGTCGGAGGGAGAGAAATACGTAGTGGTGTCGAATACGAGAAGGACGGGGTAGACATTCCGTCTCTTCATCATCACACGGTAGAGAATCCAGTTCAGGATATCCTCCGTGGCGTCTTCCGTCTCCTCGCTGATAAGAGTGAGGGCTATGGCGGTACGTCCGTGAGAGGTGTGGGCGTCGACGAGGACGAAGGGATGACAGAAGGAGAATTTCTCCTCGTCCACGCCCGTATCCAGGGCGCCGTCGACGGAGAAATCGGTGTCGAGAACCGTGTTGATGATTCTCTCCGTCAGGGACAGGTCGAGAGTGAAGAAGGTACCGAAAAGCTCGGGGGAAAGTGCGCTGAAACCGAATCGAAGTGTTGTCTTCATTTGTGACTCCTTACTTCTTAACCACTTTTTTTCGAGAAATTGTCAAAATTCCGGCTCAAATAAATGTAAAATCTTCTCTTTTCAGCCCTACATCGCTCTCTTCCGGCCTTCTTGTTGTCGTTTTGCTATTGATTATTCCCCGAAACGTGGTTAAATGTAGTTAGTTCACGCACTGAACAAACTGGAGGGAACCATGAAATTCGGACACTTCGACGACGAAAGAAAGGAATATGTAATAGAGACACCATATACTCCGCTGCCCTGGATAAACTATCTCGGGTCCGAGGACTTCTTCGGCCTTATATCGAACACGGCGGGAGGCTACGACTTCTACAGGGATGCGAAGATGAGGCGTATTACCCGCTTCAGATACAACAACGTCCCGGAGGACAACACGGGGCGTCTCTTCTACATAATCGACGGAGACGAAAAGTGGTCTCCGGCATTCCTTCCCCTGAAGACGGAACTCGACAGCTACAGATGCAGACACGGTCTGGGGTACTCTGTCTTTGAGAGTGCAAAGAACGGACTCGAAGCGGAACTGAGGTGCTTCGTTCCGCTTCACGAGACATGCGAAGTCATGTCGCTTACCCTCACAAATAAGACAGACAGCACAAAGGATGTGAGGATAGTCGGCGCCGTCGAATTCTGCCTCTGGAATGCACTCGACGATATGACGAACTTCCAGCGTAACTACTCCACGGGCGAAGTTGAGATAGAGGGCAATGCCGTCTATCACAAGACGGAGTACAGGGAGAGAAGAAACCACTACGCATTCTTCTCCTCCTTCCTTCCCCTCACCTCCTTCGATTCCGACAGACTCTCCTTCCTCGGACGCTTCAACAACTACGATAGTCCCGTCGGAATAAGGAACAGTTATCTTTCCTCCTCAGTCGCATCGGGCTGGTCCCCGATAGCTGCGCTCGAGAACAGAGTCACTCTTCTCCCCGGAGAAGAGAAGACAATAGTCTTCATCCTGGGCTACATAGAAAACAGGAACGAGGAGAAATGGGAGAAGAAGGGCGTCATCAACAAAACAAAAGCCCATGAGATGCAGGAGAGGTTCTCCACGAAGGAAAAGGTAGATAACGCATTCAATGAACTCTCCCGATACTGGAACGGCCTCTTATCGAAATACAGCGTGAAGACGGGAGAAGAGAAATTCGACAGGATGGTGAACATCTGGAACCAGTACCAGTGCATGGTGACCTTCAACATGTCACGCTCGGCATCCTACTACGAAAGCGGAATAGGACGCGGCATGGGCTTCCGCGATTCCTGCCAGGACCTCCTCGGGTTCATGCACATAATCCCAGAAAGAGCAAGGGAGAGAATAATCGACATCGCTTCAATCCAGTTCGAGGACGGCTCGACGTACCACCAGTACCAGCCGCTGGACAAGAAGGGCAATGCCGACATCGGCGGCGGCTTCAACGACGATCCGCTGTGGCTCGTCGCCTCTGTCTACTCGTACCTCGCGGAGACCGGCGACTACTCCATACTCAGCGAGATGGTTCCCTTCAACAACGATGAGAAGAAGGCCGAGCCTCTTCTCGAGCACCTGAGACGGAGCGTCATGTACACCGTGACGCATAAGGGCCCGCACGGCCTTCCCCTGATCGGGAGAGCCGACTGGAACGACTGCCTCAATCTCAACTGCTTCTCCGCCACTCCCGGAGAGAGCTTCCAGACCTGCTCCAACTTCGAGTCGGGAAAGGCTGAATCGGTATTCATCGCGGGCCTCTTCGTGAAGTATGCCTCCCAGTATTCGGAAATCCTCTCCCACCTCGGAAAGACAGAGGAGAAAAATGAAATCGACGGGGAAATAAGAAAGATGACTGAGGCTGTCGAAGGCCCGGGCTGGGACGGCGAGTGGTTTGTAAGAGCATACGACGCCTTCGAGAAAAAGGTCGGAAGCAGGGAGTGCGAAGACGGAAAGATCTTCATCGAGCCACAGGGCATGTGCGTCATGGCCGGAATCGGTAAGGATAACGGAATGGCTGAGAAGGCTCTCGAGAGCACTAAGAAGCACCTCGACAGTCCCGAGGGCATAATCCTCCTGCAGCCTGCATACAAGGAATACCACCTGAACCTCGGTGAAGTCTCCTCCTATCCCCCGGGATACAAGGAGAACGCCGGAATCTTCTGCCACAACAATCCATGGGTAAGCTGTGCCGAAGCCGTAATGGAACACGGCGACAGGGCATTCGAAATCTACCGTAAGCTCTCCCCCGCATACAATGAGGAGAGAAGCGAGATAAGGAAGACCGAGCCCTACGTCTACTGCCAGATGGTTGCCGGAAGAGATGCCCCGAACAGGGGAGAAGGAAAGAACAGCTGGCTCACGGGCTGTGCCGCATGGACATTCGTAAATGCAAGCCAGTTCCTCCTGGGGCTGACGCCGAAGCTCGAAGGCTTCGAAATAAACCCGGTGCTTCCGAAGGAGATTTCGTCCTTCACTGCCATGAGAAAGGTAAGAGGCGCTGAGCTTGTGATTACTGCAAAGCGCGGAGAGAGTTACTCGCTTACGGTTGACGGAAGGAAGATGGACGGTAAGCTCGTTCCGTGGGGAATGAAAGGAACGGTAAACGTCGAAGTTACATATATCTGATAAGGAGCCTCCGGAAGGGGGCTCGATTATTCTCCGGACTCTTCGGGGAGGGTTATCCACATCATTGGTCTTATTCCCCCCTTCGAGAAATTTACGCGGCCGCGGGCGTTGATCTTGCCGTCGAGGGCCACGTAGGATGTGAAGTGCGAGGCGATGCCTCCCGATCTTAGCCACCAGTAGGAGCCCGTTCCTCCGTACTCCATTATTCTGTTCTGTCTGTAGTAGATGTACTTGTTGCAGTCGTCGACGCTCATTATGTACACCCTGTCCTCGGTGACTTCACCGTCGGTGGTAACCTCTGTCGTGAGTATTCTCGCTCTCTCTTCTTCCGTAAAATAGAGGGAAAGGAAGCCGTCCTCCTCTTCGCTGTTGAGGTACGCCCTCAGCGTACAGGTCTCCCAGGTGACGGATGCGTAGCGTCTGTTGTAGGACTTCTGGAGGATTATCTCCTTACTGAAGATGAGTGCCCTGTCGTCCTCGAGACGTAAAATAACCCACTCGAGATCCGTTCCGTCGGTATCATGTCCGAA
Organism: Acutalibacteraceae bacterium; assembly: GCA_963626075.1. Taxonomy (GTDB): domain Bacteria; phylum Spirochaetota; class Spirochaetia; order Sphaerochaetales; family Sphaerochaetaceae; genus Ornithospirochaeta. Next base: position 2,167 of record CAVFVX010000087.1, on the reverse strand, counting down.
GGAGATTGTCGAACCCGTGGAATAGGCTGCATGAAGAGAAAAAGAAACAAGAATAAACGTCAGTAACAGTACAGCCAGTCTCTTCATTCACGAACCCTTTATGTCAGTCTAGCATAAAGGGAAGGAAAAGGGCACCGTGTCAAGAGTGCCCCGTTCTGAATTTACTGTGGAGTTTCTTCCTTCGCCTTCTTCGCTTCAAGCCGCTGCTTCTGGTAGTTCTGCCTTGCCTTGACGGCAGCCTGCGGAGTCACCATTGTTCCGGGTCCCGCTATGCAGCCTCCGGGGCAGCACATGATTTCGACAAGGTCGGCCTCGGGAGGAAGCTTGGACCAGGTCTTCATCATTCTGACGACCTTACTGTCTATTCCGTTGATTGAGAGTACCCTGTACCTGTTTCTGTCGTCGACACGACTCAGGACACACTCCGCAACTCCGCCCGAGACTGCGAACTCCCTGCAGTCGCCGAATGCCGAGCATGCTTCGTCATCCCAGACAAGCGGCATAGAGGACACGTCTATATCCTTTGCTGCGAGAATCGCTGCAAGCTCGCTGTATGAGATTACTCTGTCGATTGTATCGCTGTAGCGTGTTGCAGCCTCATAGCGCTTCGCAACACACGGGCCGACGAACACCACCTTGTAGCCGGGGAACTTCTCCTTACATATGTATGATGTATAACCCATAGGCGACAGTGTCGTTGAAATATGGTCCTTGAGCTGGGGAATGTGCTTGTCGACGAGAGTGAACCATGCCGGGCAGCACGATGTTGCGAGGAAGCCCTTTCCTTCCTTCGTTCTCTCCTCGAGCTCCTTCGCTTCCTTCTCGGCCGTTATCTTCGCGCCTTCCGCGACTTCGATGACATCTGTAAAGCCCGCAGCCTTCATTGCGGCCTTGATCTGCTCGAGAGATCCGGGAAGCTGTCCTTCTATTGCCGGGGCAATCATAGCGACGATCTTCTCGCCGTTCTTCAGCATCTTACCTACAGATAAAAGTCCCGAGCGCTTCACTATTGCGCCGAAGGGGCATGACTTGAGACACTTTCCGCAGCCGATGCACTTGTCGTGGTCGACTTCACTTATGCCTCTTTCGTTCTGTTTGACGGCACCCACCGGGCATGCGTCCTCACAGGGAACGCAGTTGTGGACGATTGAATGGAAGGGACAGCGGTCATAGCACTTGCCGCACTTAATGCACTTGTCCATCTGTATTTCGGCCTTGCCGTTACGGAATATGATGGCGTCCTTCGGGCAGTTCGATGCACAGGGGCGTGCAAAACAGCCGCGGCACGCATCCGATACCGCGTAGTGCGACTGCGGGCACGATGAGCATCCCGTGGCGATTGTAGTGAGAAGCGGAAGCCTGGGCTTGTCCTCCGCAAGAGCTTCCTCCATGTAGGACGAGAGGGAGCGGTACTCGTCGTCGTCCGTTTCGAGAGTGTAGCCTGCAAGCGCCATCATACGGTAGCGTACGACTGCCCTCTCCTTGTATATGCAGCAGCGCGAGGGAACCCTGTCCTTCGGGCATATGTCAATGGGTATTCTGTCTGCATCGCGCACGAGTGTTCCGTCGAAGAGATGTCTCAGGACCTCCGTGTCGATGTGGAATTTCATCTTCGAATATTCGTTGTTCTTATCGAGCATGTCTTTTTCCTCTCTACCGTCGATGATTGTATACGGAAAGAGAGGAAATAATACAGATTGAATCTATAAAAAAAGCGTTAATCGGAAGAGCTGTTGCGGCTCGCTATCATATCGATGCCGCTTCCGGCGACAGAAGGGATTATGACATCTCCCATTTCTACATCACCCTCGACTACCGTCTTTCTCACTTCCTCCATCGCCTTGAAGATGAGCTCCTTCGGAAGCGGAGAAGCGCTTCTCACGGGAAGGAGCTTCAAGCCCGCGTTCCTCATCCTCACGGTGGATGCGAGAACCCTCACGGGGTGAATTACCTCGCTCGAAGCGTACTCAAGGCCGCGTCTGCAGCTGTTACCGCGTACACTGTCGATTATTCTCTCGCCCTTCTCCTCTCTCCAGTCGACGCTGACAGAGCATCCCTTCGGGCATATTACGCATGTTACAAGACTTGTCTCCATCACCTCATCTCCTTTTAAGGTACTCAGCTGCAGCCCTGCCGCAGAGGATACTGTCCTTCGTCACGTTGTCTG
>CAVFVX010000086.1:0-11132 GCA_963626075.1 Acutalibacteraceae bacterium | reverse complement strand
GACTCTATGTGGTGAGTTCCGTAGTAGGCGTCGTAGACGGACATCTCCTGTAATCTATGAGAAGTGAAGAGCGCTATGTCGCGGCACATCGTCACACTGTCGCAGGAGACGTAGATTACCCTCTCCGGATTCCAGAGGCCGATCATCTCGATGACCTTCCTGTCGAGTCCCGTACGCGGCGGGTCGACGATGACTGTGTCGACATGTGTCTTCGGGCCCTTCGTCACCCACCTTGCGCAGTCGTCCGTGAAGGAGTGGGCATCCGGAGCGTTCCTTTTCGAGAGTGAGAGACACTTCTTCTCCCTCTCGACTGCATAGACAGTCTTCTCCGTACCGTTGAAGAGTGCGGAGAATGTGCCGACTCCGCTGTAGAGATCCATTATCGTACTGCCGACTGTGCGGGATCTGACGTAGTCGAGAACCTTCGTGAAGACTCTGGGATTGGACTGGAAGAAGACATTGGCTGTCACGCTGTACTCGGTCTCTCCGAGCTTCACTCTGACGATTCTGTCTCCGAAAGATACTCCGTCATCGCCCGCGAAGACGGGAACCTCCACGAGCCCCGTGTCCCTGTTGACCCTGTTCTCGAACATGAGGGCTCTCGCTTCCCTGTAGAGGGTTCCCTTATCCTCCTCGAGGAGGGCGTTTATCCTATCGTCGAGGAGAGGACAGTGCCTTACTCTCACGAGGGTGTTCGATTCCCTCTCCAGGAATCCCGCCTCCCCCGTCTTCGGGTTCACGTGTATTCTCGCCCTCTTCCTGTAGCCTTCCGTCTCTCCCGATACGGGAGGAAGGAACGGAGGAAGTGTCTCCACTCCTCCGAGACGGATGAGATTGTCCTTTACGATTTCCTCCTTGAGGAAAGCCGAAGAGGACGGGGAGACTGTCTGGAAATCGCAGCCTCCGCACTTTCCGTAAAGGGGGCATAGAGAGGGAATGCGGAGCGGAGAGGGAGTAAGTATACTCTCAACTTCACCCTCGATTACGCCCTTGCGTTCTTTCACTGTTCTGTATTCTATCTCCTCCCCCGGAAGGGTATCGGGAACGAGAACGGTACGGCCGTTGTCGTAGCCCATGCCGCGGGCGGAGGAGATCAGCTTTTCTATCTTCAGAGCCATTCTTTGAGCTTTTCCGCGTATTCTCCGATGAGACGGATTCCCTTCATCCAGAACTCCTTGTCCTCGATATCACACCCGGCTGCCGCAGCAACTTCCTCTGCGGAGAATCTTCCGGTCATCGAAAGAACCTTCTTATAGTGTGCCGGGAAATCGGGAACCGTATCCTTCGAGGCATAGAGCCCGAGTGCGAAGAGCTGACCGAATGCATAGGGATAGTTGTAGAACGCAAAGCTCTCTGAGTAGTAGTGACCCTTCACAGCCCACATGTAGGGATGCTTGAGGGCAACCGCGTCGCCGTAGGTGTCGTCCTGGGCCTTCGTCATGAGGCGGCAGAACTCCTCGGGGGTGACGTCACCGCTTTTCCGCGCTTCGAAGGCACTTCTCTCGAAGTAGAAGCGGGAGAGTATGTCGATGCATACCGCGCATGCGGAAGCAACGAAGGCCTCGATTATTCCGAGCTGCTCGTCGTGCGATGCAGTCTTCAGAACCTGCTGGAAGATCGTCGTCTCACCGAAGATCGAAGCAGTCTCCGCAAGCGTCATCGGGTACGTGGACTGGCTTGCCGGCATGTCCTTTACGACGGAGTCGTGATAGGCGTGTCCGAGTTCGTGGGCAAGCGTACACACACTGTCGTAGGTGCCTTCCCAGTTCATCATGACACGGCTCTCCCTCTTGAGAGGGAACGGAATGTCGTATGCGCCGCCGATCTTGCCCTCGTGTGATTCGGGGTCCACCCAGTTGTGGTCGAAGGCATTCTTGATGAATGCACCGACCTCCGGGGAGAATTGAGTATAGCAGTCCGTGACGAGCTTCTTCGCTTCCTCCCAGGTGTAGCTCATGCTTACCTTTCCCACGGGAGCGGTTATGTCGTACCAGTCGAGCTTCTCGAGTCCCAGGAGCTTTGCCTTCGTGTTGAGATAGTCGCGGAACATCGGACGCGAATCCTCGAGTGCCGAGATGAGGGCATCGAGAGTCCTCGGCGTGATTCTCGAATAGAAGAGAGAGCGGTCGATGGGATCCTTCCAGCCTCTTCTCTTCTCGAGAAGAAGTGCAGTTCCCTTGACGCCGTTGAGTGCTGCCGCAATCGCGATTTCATTGTCCCTGAGAATCTTCACTTCTCTCTCGTAGGCGTCCTTTCTCACGCTTCTCTCCGGAGAGGTCTGCATGCCCCTGAGCTGTGTAAGGGTCTTCCCGTTATCTGAAATAGAGGCCGTCAGCGTCGCCTGGAGTCTGCTCCAGGCTGTCGAGGAGACGAGAAGCATTTCGTTTGCGAGGTTCTCCTCCTCGAGACTCATCATGTGACTTCTGCTGATTACGGCTTCCTTCAAGAAGAGCGCATAATCCCTGAGTTCGGGTCTGTCGAACTCGTCCCTGCGCTCTGCAATGTGGTACATGAAGACCGTATCTGCAGCGTTTGCAGCAGTCGTGGCCTCATCGGCCTTGGAGTATGCGGCAAGGACCTTCGGGTCGTCGGTTGCGACGGAGAATGCCGTATAGCTGTAGGAGCCGGTATTTCCGACCACCGCCATAAGTTCGTCACGCTTCTTAATAAGGTCGATAAGAGGAATTGATCTGTCGGCGCTCATTTTCCTGAGTTCGTCCGAGAGAGTATATACACGCTGAATGTCGTCCAGGAATTCCCTGCTGTCGACACCGGGATAGATGGACTCGAGGTCCCACTTCGGTAACTTTGTTTCTTTCATGTAACCCAGTCTACCCTCTTTGATTTTCTTTTGAAAGGGCGGAGGAAAAGCTACCTCAGAGCAAAACGCTCTATCGCCCCGGCGACGGCACAGTGCTCCGCATCCGGGGATGTGACGTATGTCGTCACCGCCTTTATGTCGTCGGGGGCATTGGCCACGGCAACGGAGATTCCCGCAGTACGGAACATGTCGAGGTCGTTGTAGTAGTCCCCGACTGCCATGACGTTTTCCCTTTCTATCCCGTAATACCCGCAGAGTGTTGTAATCGCAGTGCCCTTGTTCACGCCCTTGGGGACGATGTCGAGGTAATAAGGAGAAGAAAGGAAGGTATCGACAGAAGATGAGAACTTTCCGTTTACGGCACTCATCAGCGCTCTGATTCTCTCCGGATCATGGCTGACTCCGAGGAGCTTGTCCGGACTCAGCACCCCGAGGAGCATCGGAAAGTCGACAATCGTGGCGGCGACCTTCGAGCACTTATACTCATAATCCGCCCAGTCGTCGTTGCCCTTTTCGAGGAACCAGCTGTTTCCGCGGTAGGCCAAGAGCGTACAGCTCATGAATGAGGCAAGGTCATATATCTCCCGGGCGAGGTCCCCCGGGATAGTGTGCTCGCTGATTATGTCTCCCCTCCATTCCTCGATGAGGCAGCCTCCCAGGGACGGCACAGGACTCTCGAGGCCGATCTGGTTCATGAAGTCCCTCACGGACGGGGCTAGCGCCCCGAGTTGATCACGATATGTATCCCGTCACGGACCGCATTTCTCACGGCCCGTGCGTTCTCTTCGGGAACGGTCAGGTGGTCATAGGACAGCGTGCTGTCGATGTCGATGCATATGAGCTTCGTCTTTTCCACGGTCTGTAACCTTCCTCAGCACTGCATGCCGCTTTCCATGAGACGGCGGAAGAAGGTGCTCGTCTTCTCCACGTCCGCTGGAGCGCCCGCAGCCTCGACCTTTCCGTGATTGAGGACAATCACGTTGTCGGCATCTGAAAGTGCAGAGGCGCTGTGTGCGATTTCGATGACGGTTCTCCCCTTCATCAGCTCTCCCACCGCCTTCTTCACTTCGCTCTCCGTTCTGCCGTCGAGAGCGGAAGTAGCCTCATCGAGGATGAGACACCCCGCATTCCTCACCATGGCACGGGCTATGGCAAGACGCTGCTGCTCTCCGCCCGAGAGGCCTCTGCCGCCGGCGGCTATCCTGTACTCGAGGCCCTCCTCATGGGCATTGACGACATCGTCGAGTCCGGAGGAGTGAACTGCATTCATTATCTCTTCTTCCGTCACTTCCCTTCCCGCGCCGTAGACGATGTTGTCCTTCAGCGTACCCGAGAAGAGGGACGGCTTCTGGGAAACAAGGGCGAACTGACGCCTCCAGGACGAGAGCGATACATCCTCCGCCTTCTTTCCGTCGAGGAGTATCTCTCCGGATGATGATGGATAGAGTCGCTCGAGAACCCTAATGAGCGTGGACTTTCCGCTTCCGTTTGCTCCGACTACGGCCGTAACCTTCCCCTGTGGAATCTTCACGCTGACGCCGTCAAGGACAGTGCGGTCCGAATACGCGAACGAAACATCCGCGAGCTCTATGTCACCCTCCGCCTTTGCGGGTTCCGCACCTTTTTGGGTATCTTCTTCGGTCTCCGCGAAGATCGATACGAGCTTCTTCGAGCCTCCGACAGTGGAGGAGAAATAGGTCGGGAGTTTCATGACGGCGACAAGCGTCAGCTCGAGTGCCATACCGAAGGCATAGACGGAGCTGATGGGAGTCGTGTCCGTAATGGTTCCGTTCTTTATCGCGAGAATACCGCCGAGGAATGCACAGGCGTAGATGATGATGTATGTGAAGTTGTTCGAGAGCGCCTGGAGTCCCGTTGCGAAGGCGTTGTAGAGAGCAGCCCTGTAGCGCTCCTCTATGAGGTCATAGCTGCCCTTCACGGCCTTCTCCTCCGCATTCGATGCCTTGATGAACCTGATTGCTGCAGTCTGCTCCGTGTAATATGCCGTCTGGGAAGATATCCTGTTCTGCAGGAACGTAGTTGCCTTCGACGTCACCTTCGTGCTTATGACGATGGAAAGAACGGCAAGGATGAGAAGAACGATGAGGAAACCGAGGGCTTCCGGCATGTCCTTCGGGGCAGCGGCACTGACGGAGAGGATGTAGATTACAATCTGGAGTATGGCAACGGCAGCTGCAAAGGGCTTCGAGGCATACTCTGCGTCCGACGTTATGCGGCTCAGCATTCCCGCCCCGCTTTCAGTTTCAAAACGTGCGAGCGGCAGACGTACCATCTTCCTCCACATCTTCTTTCTCACACCCGTGACGACAGTGACGTATGCACAGTCCGCGATTACGGCTGCAAAGATCAGAAGGTACTGGATGAAGCTTGCCGCAAGGTACTGCCAGAGCGGCGAGAGAGTCGTGAGACTTCCGGTGAATATCGCCTGGTAGTTCGAGTACTGGGTGAGAATGACAAGGGAGTTGAAGACGGCGAGGAATGCCCCGAGGATTATCTTTCCCCATGGAATACGGACATCCTTATAGAGGGACTTCAGCACCTTTCCCTTCACACGTGCTTCCTTCTTTCCTTCCGCATCCGCTTCGTAGTGAAAATACTGTGAGAGTTTCATGCCTTCTCCTCCTTTCTTACAAGTCTCCTGTAGAGATCCGATTTCTCCATGAGCTCCTCATGCGTTCCCTCCGCAGAGAGTCGTCCCGAATCGAAGACGAGAATCATGTCCGCATTGCGTACAGTCGAGAGGTCATGTGCAACTGTGATCTGGGTGCGGCCCTTCATCTTTTCATCCACTGCCTTCTGTACTGCCGCCGTTGCATCCACGTCAAGCGCACTCGTAACCTCGTCGAGAAGGACGTACTCCGTATCGGAGAGAAGGAGTCTCGCGACTCCGAGCTTCTGTCTCTGTCCTCCAGAAAGCTTCCCGCCTCCCGTTCCGACTTCGTAGTCGAGACCGCCGAGAGCCAGTATGTCGCCCTCTGGATCGACTTTCGAGAGTACCTCAAGGAGTTCTTCGTCACTCTTCTTCTCCGTGCTCGAATAGTTCATCATATCCCTCACGGTTCCATTGAAGCCCGGAGCATTCTGAGGAAGGTATGTGAAGAGGGAGCGGTAGGAGGAGTAGTCCATCAGCGAGATGTCCTTTCCGTCGACTGTAATCAGGCCCTTTCCGGGAGTGTAGAACTTCTCGATGAGGTTCATGACCGTGGACTTGCCCGAACCCGAGAGTCCGACAAGCGCTGTCTTCTTACCTTTCTCTATCCTGAACGAGACATTCTCGAGTGCGTTCTTCTTTCCGTCATAGGAGAACGTCACACCGTCGAACACGATGTCGCCCTCTGACGGCGTCACATCGGAATTGACGGATTTCTCGTCTTCAAGGGAAAGCAGTGACGAGAGCCTCAGCGTCGCTCCCTGCGCATCCTTGAGGTAGACCCAGAACTCAAGATGTTCTGCCGTGTAGGTACGGAACGTTGTCGCAATCAGGATGTAGGCATAGAACTCCGTCTGCGTAATCTCTCCCCTGAAGAGGAGGATGGCGGGCGGAATGATGATCAGAAGGAGCGGAATCCACCACATCATGTTCCTGATGAAGGCGGTCACGGCGTCGACGAGGGCGCCCTTCTTCTTCGCCCTGTCGAGCTCCATGATGACACTCTCCCCGTCTGCGATTTCCCTGTCTTCCGTTCCGTATGCCTTGATGATCTCGGCGTTGTCGATCTTCTCTGCAAGAACTGCCGTAAGGGATGCTATCTTCTCCTGGATTCTGTTCCTGATATTGAATGTGATGCGTCCGGCGATTGACGAACCGAAGAGTATGACGGGGACGACGAGAAGCATGGTTACCGTCAGCACCGGTCTCTTCACCTCAACTACCTGTATGACTGCCGCCACGATGTAGTAGAGCCTCGGAATCTCGTTCACGAAGAGGTCCACGAGGAACGGGCTGTTCTTCGAGGTATCCTCGGTAAGTCTCGTGACGAGCTCCCTGGGGTCTCCGCTTTCGATATCTGATGTCTTCAGATAGAAGACCCTTCCGACTGCATAACGCTGTACGCTGCGGTCGACCCGGGCCTTCACTATCGCCTGGAGGTGAGCATTCACGATCCTGATCAGGACGATAAGCATTCCTATGAGGAATACGGTCAGAAGCGGCCCCGTGGCATCCTGTATGTCTGCATACTCCGTCAGCGCGGAAGCCGTCTCCGTTGCGAAAACGAGTGCGAGCTTCGCATTCGCAAGGCTCAGGAGAAAGCAGAACACCATGAGTCCCCACGGCTGTCCTGCGCGGAATATCATCCGGAAGTAGTTCTTCCAGACCCCGTTTTTCTCGTTCATGTCATTCTCCTTCTGTTATTTGAGATATTTATCCAGGAACTCCCTGAAATCGGGATAGGCCGTCTTCACGACCTTCTCCATCTGAGGTGAGATGATGAAGGCATGGCAGAGCCCGGGATAAAGCTTCATCGTGCATTCGTTTCCCGCCGCCTTCAGCCCCTCTGCCATCATCACTCCGTCGTCCCTGAGGCACTCGGACTCTCCCGCAGTGATGAAGACGGGAGGAAGAGAGCTGAAATCGGATGCGTGAAGCGGAGCGCAGTAGGGATTATCCATGTCTTCCTTTCTGTAGTAGATGTCCCTGAGGTTGTCGATGATTCCCTCGGTCACGATGAAGTCCTTTTTGAGTGAGAAGAGCCTGTAGCTCTCGGTGTATTCATCGAACTGGGTCACGGGGGAATTGGAATATACCGCCGCGGGAAGAGGAAGCTTCCTGTCCCTCAGAAGAAGCGAGAGTGCAAGTACGAGGTTTCCGCCCGCGGACTCCCCCACAAGTACGATATTCCGGCTCTCATAGCTTTCAAGAAGATATTTCCAGCCGTCAAGGCAGTCATCGGGAGCACACGGGAACATGTACTCCGGAGCGAGGCGGTAATCGATGGAGAAGACATTAAAGCCGAAGTTCTTCACGACATAAGAGATGAACGGCATGCGGTCTCTCGTGCATGAACCCGAGAATCCTCCGCCGTGGATGTAGTAGACGATTCTGTCCTCCGGGTTCCCCTTCTTCTTCAGGAGATATCCAGAGGCATTCGGGAGACTGACGGGAGATATGTCGAGTCCCGAGAGAAGAGCTTCGTCGAGTCCCTCGAGGCTTCTGTTCTGACTGCGGTTTGCCTCAGTCATTTTCCTTATCAGTTCCTTCTTCTCCTCATCGCTGTAATATTTCGGTTTGATTCTGAAGAGCTTCACGATGACCCTCTTCCTGCTGTCGGGCCCGTCGAATATGAACTTTTTTACAGCCTTCTTCATTCTCCGGGATAAACTCACCTCAGACTCCTTTCTTCTTGCTTTTTGCCCTGCAGACTGCGAGAATGGAACAGATGTTCCATATTCATTCTAACCGGGTACGTCCGGAAAACAACCGGTTAACATAATTTGGCACAACGGAGGGCTTTTTATGCCAAAAGTGAAACGACTGGAAAGCGTTACGGAGATGATCTGTTCGGCAATGCTGAGGCTTGTGGAGAGGGGCACGGCGTATGACGAAATCACAGTGCAGATGCTTGTCGACGAGGCGAAGGTCTGCCGCAACTCCTTCTACAGGAATTTCAGGACAATCGACGATGTCTTCAGAACGGGCTTCGAAGAGATCTGCAGAAAAACGTCATCGGAGAAGGATGCCGACGGCGACTACGACTTCTTCTCGATATTCCGCTCCGTCTGCCGGATATTCCGGGACCACGACAGTTTCTTCCGCACCTACTATAGTGCGGCTCCCGGAGACTATTACGATACAATCACAAGACATGTAATGGAGTCGAATGCCAGAGGAAAGGACGCTGACGTCACCCCCGGTGACCACTACACCTACGCCTGCCGCACGTGGCTGAGCGTCGGCGTCATCACCGACTGGATGATGCGCGACTACGATATCTCCATAGAAGAACTCACCGACATAGTCAGAAGACACGAACTGTAGTAGTCAGAGAGCAGTCTCCCGCGTGCATCCGAGAAGAGTGCCGTCCCCCTCCGCATGTGAAACGACGATGACGGTCTTCCCCTCAGTCTTCTCCGTTATGAGAGCGGCGGTTTTTCTCTTCGTCTCATCGTCGAGTCCCGTAAACGGCTCGTCGAGAAGATATACACTGCTTTCGAGAAGAAGCAGCCGCACGATGCTCACTCTCCTCTTCATTCCCCCCGAGAGCGAGGAGACTATGCTCTTCTCCTCCCCCCCGAGTCCTGCCTTTTCAAGGAGCGTGACGGCTTTCTCCCTCCCGGCAGTGACAAGCATGAGATTCGAGAGTACGCTCATGTTCTCTATGAGCCTCTCCTCCTGGAAGAGCATGACTGAAGGAGGAAAGTCAACCGAGCCGTCGTATTCTCCGTCAAGGCCCGCGATAAGCCTTAAAAGCGTTGTCTTACCTCTTCCGCTTTCGCCTGTAATGAGAACCCTCTCCCCTTCGGAAACGGAGAATGAAAAGTCTCTGAAGATTACCTTGTCTCCGAATCTCTTTTCCCTTATGTCAATCTTCACTTCAGAATCCTCCTTTCAGCCTCTTCGAGGAGAAGGATTGTCACCTTCTCGAAGAGAGCCGAGAGGATGACGATGACGAGTGTCCATGCAAAGAGGTCGGACGTCAGCAGATAGATCTTCGCTTCGTAGAGGGCGGTGCCTATCGAGTTCTTCGGAAGTCCTATCACCTCCGCGGCAACCGCACTCTTCCAGGCAAAGCCGACAGCAGTCCGCATTCCGGCCTTGAGGTACGGGAAGACCGAGGGAATGTAGATGTATCTTATCCTCTTCCGTCTTCCGACTGAATAATTCGAAGCCATCTCGATAAGAAGAGGAGACGTGTTCTTCATCCCCGAGAGTACCGATGTATATATTACCGGAAAGACCACCAGTGATGATATGACAACGGAAAGATTACGGCTCTTCACCCATAAAAGTACGAGGATTATGACCGAGGCAACGGGAATGCTCCTCACGGCCTTCACGAGCGGAGACAGAAGAATCTCGAGCTTTCCGGAAAAGGACGAGAGAACGGCAAGAAGTGAGGCAGTGACTGATGAAAGAACGATTCCCGCAATGACCCGGGAAAGCGTGAAGCCGACAGCCTTCCAGAACGAGGGCTGGGGTATTAGCGAAAAAAGAGATTTCATGACACTCACGGGAGAGGGCAGAAAAATCTCCTCCCCGACGAAAGCGGAGAGGACTGCCCATACGACAATCCACACGAGGACTGCCGCTACGTAATATATTCTTCTTTTCTCAGTAGTAGAAATCTTCACCTGGTACGGAGCCGCCTGTACTCTTCGGGTTCTGATTATACAGCGCTTCGAGATAGACAGAAAGATTCTCCTTCATCTTTTCTCCAGTCCAGACAACTATGTTGCACTTCTCTATCGCCTTGAGAGCAACGGAAGCCTTGATTATTCCCGCATTCTCAATCAGGACCGCCGCTTCCTCGATGTTGCCGTTAACCCACTCGGCGGAAGCTGCATACTCGGAGAGGAATGCGTCGACTGCTTCACTATTGCTCTCTGCAAATTCCTTTCTGACGACTGTTACGCCCGTGATGAGCGATGTACCCGAGAGCCCCTTCCAGAGGTCGTTGAGGTCGAAGAGAACACCAAGCGAGCTGTTCTGCATCAATGCCGATGTCGCAAAGGGCTGCGGAAGAACGGCAAGAGCGGAGCTGTCGGAGAGAAGCGCGGCAACACACTCCGCGTGTTCGCTCTTCCATTCGACTGTGACGTCCACGCCGTCCTCGAGGCCATAGCCCGAGAGGATTGTTTCCAGTGCGTACTCGGGAGTCGAACCCTTTCCCGCTGAATATATCGTTCTGCCCTTTATGTCTTCGACGCTCTCTATGCGGAGGCTGCTGTCACCGACAAGGTACAGGACTCCGAGAGTGTTGACGGCGATTACCTGAATCTTACCCGTATTGTTGTAGAGGATTGATGCGAGGTTTGCCGGAATGCACGCAATGTCGACTTCGCCCTTGGGGATGAGGGGCGTGATGGCGTCGGGAGCGCTCTCGATCTGGAATGTATAGCTGTTCTCGAGCTCGTCGGGGGTATTCTCCTCCTCGTCCATGAGCTTTACAAGTCCCATCGACGTCGGTCCCTTGAGGGATGCGATGCGGACAGTGGTCTTATCGGAAGAAACGGTCTCGCTTACAGGCTGGGCCGCAAGAGAGAAACAGAGAACAAGCAGAACTGAAAGGAATAAAGCCTTTTTCATTTGATTCCACCTCCATGTAATCAACAAGGTTAGATTCTACTAACC
>CAVFVX010000085.1:0-11267 GCA_963626075.1 Acutalibacteraceae bacterium | reverse complement strand
GACTATACGGCACTTCGACTTCTTCAGTTCCGGGCGTGAGATAAGAAGCGACGCAAGATTCGTCATCGGCCCCGTCGTCACGTAGACGAGATCCTCTCCGTACCTCTCGAACATCTCTCCGAGCCATCCGATTCCGTTCCTCTCCTCAGCCTTTCTGCCGCTTTCGGGAAGAGTCACATTCCCCGTACCGTTCTCACCGTGTATCCTTCGCGATACTTCATCCGGTTCGAAGACAGAGGAGGAATCGAGGGGGCCGCGTCTCCCGATGAAGACGGGAACATCATCACGCCCCGCAAGGGAAAGAACCTTCAGTGAATTCTCCGCACTCCTCTCTGCAGAGACGTTGCCGTATGTGGAGACGACTCCGAGGAGCTCCGCATTTGGATTCACTGCTCCAAGAAAGAGAGCTATCGTGTCGTCGATTCCGGTATCGAGATCGAGAATAAGAGGTGTCTTCACTGCTTGTACTCCAATGTGTCCTCAAGCCATGAGAACATCAAGCCAAGCCACTCTGATGTCCTCTCTTCATACGACGAGACATCGTTCGTACATATCGAGAGGCCGTGCTTTCCCTTCTGGAAGAGGTGGTACTCGAATGGAACATGCTGCGCTGTAAGAGCCTCTGCAAGAAGAAGCGAGTTCATCGGATGGACGGACTTGTCCTTCGTCGTATGCCAGAGGAATACGGGAGGAAGAGACGGCTTTATCTGCTTCTCGAGTGAGTAGTATTCCTTCTTTTTCCCGTCGTCTCCCGTTATGTTGTATGTCGATACATCGTGTCCGTACTCCCCAGTCGTCACCACCGGGTAGCAGAGGACCAGGGCATCGGGTCTTCCCGTCTTAAAGTGGCAGGCTTCCGAGAGCGCAAGGTGGCCGCCCGCGGAGAACCCGAGGAGCACGATTTTCTTTCTGTCTATGTCGTATTCGTCTGCATTATCCCTCAGGTGTATGAGAGCTGCGTTGACTTCGCCCTCGGGCTCATGGAGGGCTATGTTCTCCCTCTCCGTTGTATAGTCGAGCGTGAATGCCTGGTAGCCTCGCGAAAGGAACTGGAGCATCACTGGCTCGCTCTCCCTTCTCGAGCGGTGCTCGTACGCACCTCCCGGGAGCACGAGGACACAGGGCCTCGGGTACGGAACATCATCCTTTATCCTCTCATGGAGAATACCTCTCAGTACAACTCCGTCGACAAGTGTCTCAATAGTTCTCACTGTGAGTCTTCCTGTATTCGAGAGTGTCCTTTATGAGCATCTCGGCAAAGTGGGGAGCGGAGAAGTCCACGGGGAGCTTCTGCATCTCCTTCTCGATTCTCCCGAGTTCCTCCGGGTCCGATGCCGTTTTCTCTATTATGTCGAGCTTCTTCTCGTTGTCGTCCTCACACCATCCAACGGGATAGGAATCGAAGAAGAGCTGGGTCGAGCGTCCCATGTAGAGGACTTCCGAAACAAGGAACGGACGATGAAGATAGAGCGACTCCATGAGGGAGTTGGCACCAGCCTTACCCATCTGCATATCGCATGCCATGATGTATTCCTGGGCATTGTTGACAAAGCCCCTCATCTCGAGGTCGAAGGAGGGATTCATCTTCCTGAAGAGATTGAATTCCGCCTCCGTCGACTTGCTTCTTCCGCCGATGACGACGACCTGGATGTCGAGTCCTCTCTTCACGAGGCCGTAAAGGAGCTTCGGATTCCCGATGCCCTCACCTCCGAGGTTCCAGAGGACGGTGAACTTGTCCTTGAGCCCCAGCTTCTTTCTCGCATCCTGCTTGCTCAGCTTCTCAGCCACCTCGAACTTCTTCGAGAGAGGGAACGGGCAGAGCTTCACAGTCGACGGATCCTGTCCCATCTCGATTGTGTGCTTCACACCGATTTCGGTGGGGATGTAGCATAGAGTGAGGTCGCTGTCGACCCCCGCCTTCACCTGGTCGAAGAGATCCGCTGCGTAGTCGTAAACGGGGCAGTTCACTCCGATCTCCTTCAGCACGGCCGGAAGGAGCGTGGCCCCCATGAAGTTCGTGGAGACTATGAAGTCCGGTCTCTCCTTGAAGAACCACTTCTTGAAATGCTTGATTCCCTTCTTGTCCCGGCTCAGGGCCCTGAGGGAATCGTGGGACATGCGGTTGTTGGAAATCGCATTGACCTTCTTCTCGAGCTTGGGGTGATGGAGAAGGTATCTCCAGTAGTACTTGCATATCCATTTGAAGAGAGGAAGGCGGAAGACGAGGAAGAGATCCTCGACAACGGCCTGGTGGCCCATTGCCTTGAAGGCATCGGAAAGAGCAACGGCGGGAATGTAGTGTCCCTTGCCTGCATCAACGTAGAGGAAAGCACCTTTCATAGATCAGTCTCCTTTAATAAGCGTCTGACTCTCGTCTTTTCTTCTTCATACCTCTCACGGTATTTCTTTATCCCCATACCGTGGAGAATCACTCTCCAGTAATAATAATGGTATTTCGTCAGAAAGAAAATTCCACTGTATTTTACCAGTTTGCGGTCCTTTCTTTCCACCCCCAGCTCCACATTCGAGAGATACGCGTCCATTTCGTCGAAGGATGCGTGCCTGAACTTCCCGTGACTGAGGCCGCTCCGGTTTATCCTGTAGTTGTAGACGGCATCGTCAACAAGAACGACCTTCTCCGCCTTCAGCATCACGCGCGGCATCACGAAGACATCCTCGAAGATTCTCCCCCCGGGGAACGAGAGTCCGTCGAAGAGACTCTTCTTCATTAGACGCGAGTGCGAGTAGCAGTAAAGGGAGAACGGCTTCACCATGAGACGGGTAAACTCCTCCCCGGTATATACCACACTCCCCTTCTTTCCCGTCCTGACCTTATCGCATCCTCTGAATGACATGACCTTTCCCGCCGCAGCATCGGCTCCGGCCGCATCCATCTCCCTTTTGAGAGAAGATATGAATCCCGGAGAGAGTATGTCGTCAGCGTCGACGAAGAGAACAAGAGGGGAAGACGCAAGGAAGAGAAGAGTGTTGCGCGCACTCGCAACTCCCCTGTTCTCCGTCCTGTAATACCTCAGTCGTTCATCAGTGAATGATTTCACTATTTCTCCGCCGTTATCAGTCGAGCCGTCGTCGAGGACGATTACCTCGAGTTCTTCATAGTCCTGGCTCAATACCGACTCGAGAGAGCTACGGATGTACTTCTCTGCATTATAGAGGGGGATGAGAACGCTGATCCTGTCACCTTGAGTCATCTCTCCTCCTGTAGGCTCTTCCGTCGAAGAGCGACTTCACCCAGTCGAAGAGAAGCGTGAAGGACGGAAGGAATAGAAGCGTCGAGAGCATCGCCGCCGTGAGCGTCACGCTCATCAGAAGGCCGAAGTACCTGATGGGCATATAGGAGCCGAAAGAGAGCATCAGCATACCGCTCACAATCGATAGAGTCGTGAGGATTATCGGGCGCCCCGTGTTCCTCAACGTATGGCTCACGATTTCCTTCGCCTCCGTATACTTCTTCGAGCAGCGCCTGTACCTCAGTGAGAAATGAAGGGCGTCATCGACTCCGCACCCGATGGCGACCGACGAGAACGACACCGTTATGATATCGAACGGAATCGATGCAAAGTACATGAAGATGTAGTTGATCATGATTCCCGCCGCGACGGGAACAAGTACGAGTATTCCCCTGGAGAGCGAAAGAAGGAAGAGAGAGGCAACTATCAGTATGCTCACCATGCTCAGCACCGTAGATATCCTCTGGTCCGAGAGCAGACGCGAGGAGAACTTCGAGCTTATCACCGGGTACCCCGATACAGCGACACTCGTACCGGAGGGAAGAATCGAGAATAGGTCGACCATCCTCGTGTAGACTTCCTCGATGCTCGACTGCGTTATGAGGTCCTGCTTCCCGGCATCCCACGTCTGGACGGTAATCGTGAGCGTATTGAAATCGGAACTCACGACTGCTCCGAGTTCTCCGAACTCCGATGCGTAAGAGAGAAGCACCGCCCTCAGAATACTCAATACTCCCTTGTCCGAGGGAATGCCGTACTCTCCCAGGAGTTCGCGCGAGGCAAACGCCACATACTCGGGGAACGATATTATCTGAAGTACGTTGTCGTCCTCCTTCATCCTCTGCTCCCACTCGAATACCGAAGCAAGATTCTCATACTCTAAAAAGAAGTTCTCCTCCCCCTCGGGAGCGGTAATCGTTACCGTGAACGGAGTCGTTCCTCCGATTTCGGATGAGAAGAAGCGGCAGTCGATTCCGAATTCGTCATCCTCTGAGAAATACGACATGTAGTTCGAGTCCACGCTTATTCTGTCCTTCACAACAAAGAAGACAACGGCTATGACGAAGAAGATGATTACGAGTAGCGGCCAGATTCTTACGACCTTCTCCGACCATGCGGAGACGAGGCGCTGGAGAAGCCCCTTCCTCAGCTTCTCCCTCTTTCCCTTCTTCGGCGCTGGCAGCAGCATCAGGAGAGACGGGAGACAGAAGACCGAGAGGAACGCCGAGTAGAACACCCCGACCGCTACAGATATTCCGAATCCCCAGAGCGTTCCCGAGGGAGCGAAGGCAAGAGCTAAAAAGCCCAGTATCGTCGTGACGGAGCCGAGAACGATGGTAAGAAGAATATGCCTGGATGACGCGATTACGTCGTATTCGCCCTTCCTTCCCATGAGATAGTACTCGTTGAGAATATGCATGGAGTACGTACTTCCGAGAATGAGTACGAGGCACGGTGTGAGAATACTCAGAAGGTTGAGTTCAAGCCCCAGCATCGACATCGTTCCGAGTGTCCACACAATAGATACAAGAGACACGAGGAACGGGAAGACCACCGCCCTGAGGGACCTGAACGACAGAAACGAGACAATCACCATCAGCATGAGGGCAAGAGACGCAAGAAGGTACAGGTCCCTCTTGAGAGCCTTCACGACTTCGTCGGCAATCACCATGTTGCTCATGAGAATGACTCTGGCACCCTTCTCCCTCAGGGGATCGAAGACGGACGAGAGCTCGTCCAGCTGCTCCGGGGAGGCCTTGTCGGCGTAGACGAACTGGAGTATGAACGAGTTACCCGAGCCTCCGACGAGGTAGTATGAAACGACGGGGTCGTTCTTCACCCTCTTCTCGAATTCCTCTGCTTCCTCCTCTGTCCATTCCTTCCCCGTCTTCGTACTCATCGGGAGAATCGTCAGAAACCCCTCATCTCCGCTGAGGGTAAACCAGTCGAGTACGGACGAGGGCCGCGCAGAGTCGCGTCGGGAGTCGATTGTGTCTATGCACTTCTCGAGAGTGTCGAGCATTTCCGGGGAATATATATCCTCCGAGTAGACGAGGACGTACATAGTCGACGTATAGGCTTCGTCAGCTTCAGCCTCTGAAGCAACGGATGCCGTTAAATTCGTTCTGTAATCCTTACTTACTATATAGTCCGTATTGAGGAGAATCTCCCCCTCTTCACCGGCAGAGGCGAGAACCGCCGTCTGTCCTCCGACGCCTCCGGAGTAGTAATCGGTATTCTCGTCCCAGGGAAAGAGTGCCGTGAAGTCACCCGAGATCACAAGACCGTCCAGTTTCAGAAAGAAGAATACGGTGATGAGAGCCGTGATGAGGATGATGAGAACAGCGCCGATCTTCTTCACCTGTCTTCCTCCTTTCTGCAGAGGGAATAGATTACAGCAGAGCTGAAGATGTAGAGGAACTGCTCCGTTCCTCCGATGAAATATATGCTGCTCTCCGCTAGCGAATGAACAAGAAAGAAGAGAAGGAGCGTCAGAGACGGAATGAGAAGAGAGCGTGAGGAGGCCCGCCTTCTCATAGTCTGCAGGGCCTTCACGAAGAGATAGAGAGAGAGGAATATGAACGCTCCCGCACTGACTATTCCGTACTCTACGAGGAACTGGATGTATATATTGTGCATGAGATGGTCTTCCCCGAGGTATTCGGCGAGTCTCGCATCCATTCCCCTCTCCTCCAGAAGCTCTGTCATCTCACTGCTGTTCCCGCCGAAGCCGAAGAGATAGTCCTCCGCTTCCATCCTCGAGAGCGTCTCGCTCCAGATAGTCGTACGCCCCGACGTGAGGGAGGAAAGCGTAAGCCTTCCCTCCGAGCGCGAAGAGGAAAGAAGGAAGACGACTACGGCTGCAATCATCAGAAGAGCGATGACAATGGAGAGAAGGAGCGAGAACCTGTCACTACTGAACAAAAACTGAAGGACAAGGAAGAAGGCCAGAGCGATTACAAGGGCGAAGAACGACGTTCTGCTGTCGGTCTTCGTCAGCGTGTATGCATAGAGAGCAATCGAGAGCACGAGAGCGATGTTGACGACTACGCTGAGTATTATGTTCCTGCGTCGCCCGATCAGGGAGAGACAAATAAGTGCAGCGGATGCTGCGACGACCGCAAGGGAGTTTGTCTGGTCACTGAGCCCGGAGAACCTCACCTCCCCCTTCTCTATTCCGAGGATGAGCGAAAGAGCGGAGTAGAGAACGGCGAAGACGATGACAAAGGTCCAGACACCTGTAGTAACACTCTTCGTCTTCTTACCGAGGATCATGACGGCAATGGCGAGAGCCCAGCTCTCGATGAGGGCATAGAGTGCGACAAGGAGTCTGGGGACATCGGACGAGCGGACTATTGACGACACAAGGACAGTCAGTGTCAGCACCGCAAGTGCCGACGACGCACCGTCACGGTGTAAGCCGCGCTGACGGAAGAACCAGAGAACAATGAAGAAGAACGATATTACGGCGGCTGTTCCGTCGAGGACCATGACCATGTAATAGAGGTCATGTATCTTCTCGAGACACCCCACGAGAGCGAAGAGGAATATGATGATTTCCGCCGCCGTAGTCCACGCGCCGGATAATTTTCCGTCCTTCACTCCGTTCATTACTTCTCCCGTCCCCTGACGCTAGATAATGCTTCTTTATCAGAAAGGAACCAGAGAGCGACGAAGAGAGCATAAATCACAATACCCGCAAGAGCGGCCAGATAGAGAGGAAGATACTCCCTCACATACCATAGAGCGACAATCATGATGAGCCCCAGGGCCATCAGACATGTCTCCTTTGCCACGAAGTCCCAGCCCGAGGAGAAGAGCGGAGACGAGAGAACGGTTCTCTCCTCTCTCCATATTACAACAGTGATGTATGTGATGATGAATGCAACCGGTATTCCGATCAGCCCCAGGAAGTGCGAAAGCACGAAGGAGAGCACGAGTGCCGACACGACCTCGATGACGGCCTTCGGCCAGTCCGAGGAATACTCTCCCGCCGTGTCGCGGAAGACAAGCGGAGTCGTACGAAGCGACGAAAGGAAGAGCGAGAATGTGAATATGCAGTCCCAGGTACTTCCGAGTTCGAAGCTTTTACCGAAGGAGAGCCTTATGTACTGTCCCACTACCAGAAGATAGACAAAGGATGCAAGAAGCGAGAGCAGGAAGTTGATGTAGGACGATCTCCTGTAGAGGCTGAAGTTGTCGTCGGATGAGCTTCTGATGCACTTTGCGGCGACAGAGGGAGAGACCGTCGACTGGAAAATCCAGAAGGGGGTGAGGAACGCCGACGAGAGAAGGAGGTAATTCGAATAGACTCCCGCAGTGACAGAGCCGAAGAGAGCGGAAACGAGAAGAGGCTCGAATGACCTGAAGAAGACAGCGGAGCCGCGGTGGAGAATCATACCCGGGAGGTTTCCCCTCACACTCCTGTCGCTTTTCTCGATCTCGCCCCTGTACCTTCCCCTGAGTACGGGGTAATCGAGCCCCGCCTTTATGTAGAGGAAGAGGTATGCGCAGACCGTGACGAGTGCCGATACTGCAAGATATATACCGTAATTACCCGTCGAAATTATCACATAGATTCCCGCAAGATACTGCACGATCCTTCCCGTCTGTACGAATGTGGAAACAAGCCAGCTCTTCTCTTTGCACATGAGAAACAAGACCCTGGGGCCGAAGAAGTACTGCGAAAGCTGCCCGACAAGATATATAAGGAAGAAGTATATGCTTTCCCGTCCGCCGTCACCTTTCGTCAGAAGAGGCATGAGGAAGGAAACGGCAGTACCGCAGAGAAGAATTACGAGCGCCACGCTCCGGTAGTACCCGCTGATTGTCTTCATCGCCCTCCTGGTTTCATCCTCTCCTCCGTTTACGGCGGAGATCAGGTAATTCATGAGGTATGTCGTCACCCCGATATCGAGTGCGGAAAGAATGAGGAATGTATTCTCGAAGAGGCTCTCGAGTCCCGTGTACTTCGCTCCCATGAACGACACGAGAACGATTCTCTCCACATACATCGCAGCGCCGCTGAGAAGAGCGAACAAGATGCCCGATGTGTAGTTGACGACAGCCTTTCTGTTGTTTTTATCCACGAGAGTAATCCTTTAATGCCTTCCGGAAAGAGTCGTGGAGCCTCTCGGCGAATATGGAGAGCGAGAAGGCACGGCTGTCAAGTTCAGCTCTCCTTCCGGTTTCCCTTCTCTTTTCACCGTCCGCAATCAATGCCGACGCTATCGTCAGGAATTCATTTTCACTATTATACGAGAATCCGTTGACTCCGGAAACAAGGTAGGACGAAAGAACGGAGTCATAACGTACGATTACGGGTAATTCCGAGGCCATGGCCTCGATGTAACTCAGGCACTGCGTCTCCGATCTCGACGACCCTATGTAGATATCCCCCGCTCTGTAATACTTCCAGACAACACTGTGTTCCACTTCCCCGGCGAAGAAGACAGAGTCCCCGAGTCCCTCGTCCTCCACTTTTTTCCCGAGTGCCTCCCGCTCCTCCCCGTCGCCGACAAAGAGAAGCTTGACGTTCTTCTCACGAGTCCGGAGCTTCTCGAAGAGCGAGAGCGTCTCGCCGCTGTTCTTCTCGCGGCTCAGGCGGGAGACGGAGAGGAAGAGGATGTCGCTGTCTGCAATCCCGAAACGTCCCCGAAGAGATCGTCGCTCATCCTCCGGGAGAGGATGAGCGTACAAGTCCAGATCTATGCCGATAAAAATCCTGTCAATCGGTTGCTTAACCTTGTACGAAGAAATCAGGTCATATATCTTGTCCGTCGAACATATGATTCTCTTCGCTCTCCGAATGAAGAGCGGAACGAATTTAGACGCGAGGAAATTCCATATCCTGTAGTGTGACGTGAAATGACAGGTGTACGACACGAAGTCGGTGTGGCACGTGTGTACAATCGGAATCGAAAGCTTACGAGAGATAAAAGAGGCAAAGACAAAGGAGAAGAACTCGCTCTGTGAGTGGATTATGTCGGGCTTCCACTCGATTATCTCATCAAGAATCGGGTCACGTGTATTGAGAGAAGCGGAGGAATCCTTGTAGAAGCTCTTCATCGTCGCCTTCACATACCAGCAGGATACGGAAGCATCGTAGTGGCTTCTGTCGGTCTCGGCGATGGTGAGGACCCTCACTTCGTTGCCTTTTTCCCCGAGGGCCTTCTTCTCGGCTTCGACCGCCCCAGTCACGCCGCAGCGGAAAGGAAGATAAAACTCAGTTGTGACAAGTACCTTCACTTCCACACCCCCGAAGCAATGATAACATACCTTCATCCCATTTTGCACCATGAAATCTTCATTGACGAAAGGGCCTCTATGATGGTACATTTTCCGATAGTGCAGATTCTGCACATATCTTTTAAGAGGTTCGTACCAATGAGTGAAGACAAGACAGCTACTCTGGCTAAAGACAACAGCAAGGAAAAGAAATCCGGAAAGAAGGGAAACAGGAAGTCTCTGATCTGGATCATCGGTGTTGTTGTTCTCATTCTCATCTCCCTTACCTTTGTTCTTCCGACGACAATGTTCTCCGAGACATCGAGCGCAATAAGCTTCGGTTCATACAACGGAAAGTCCATCGAGCTGACAAACACCAGCTATTTCTATTATCAGCTGCAGAGCATCTACAGCTACTATGCACAGTACTACGGCGAATCGACGGCGCAGAGCTATTCATACAGCATCTACTACTCCGCATTCCAGCAGGCTCTCATCAATGAAGCCTTCCAGGAAATGGCAGAGAAGGCCGGCTTCACTGCAACCAACGACCAGATCTATCAGGCCGTCATGGATTCCAACTACTACTCCGACGGAACAAACAGCTTCTCACAGGAAACCTACGACAGTGCAACGGATCTCCAGAAGGAGCAGATTGTCGCATGGATGAAGCAGTATGTTCCCTTCCAGGAAGTCCAGAACACGATTCTGAGCGTTCCGACAGCTTCCGCAGAGACCGAGTTCATCTCCACTCTCTCCGATGAAACCACAAGCGTCGACTACATTGCACTCACATCCGACCTCTATCCTGCAGAGGATGCAAAAGCTTACGCAGAAGAGAGAGCAGACCTCTTCAAAACGGTCACCTACATCCGCGCTACCTACGCAACCGAGGATGAGGCTACAGCCGCAATGGAAGAAATCGCAGCAGGAACAAAGACACTCTCCGATGTCGTTGCAGAGTCCACAGACAGCGCAAAAGACAACGAAGGAAGAGTAACATCCTTCCGCTACGAACTCGAAAGCGACGTAACTGACAGCGAGAAACTCGAGACAATCTTCACATCCGACGCAAAGACGATGATCGGCCCCGTCGCGACAAGCGAAGGCTACACACTCTTCTACATCGAATCCGCAGCAGCAGATCCCGATTACTCGGACGAGAGCGTAATCGCTTCCGTCAGAAGCTATATCGCAACTAGCGACAGCGACGTCATCAAGGCATACCTCGAGACAATCAAGGACGCCGTCTTTGCAGATGCCCAGGCAGATTTCGAAGGAGCCGCAGAGAAGTACGAAGTCGAAGTACAGTCGGTGAGTGACTTCGCCCTCAACACAGGTGACAGCCAGTTCATCTACTCGCTCAACTATACTTCCGAGAACTCCTCCTACTCCGGAGCATCCACAAACGGCTACATCTACACGGAAGCACTTGCAGACTCCGACTGGTTCGAAAGCCTCTTCACACTCGAGAGCGGTACAGTCCTCGAACCCTACTATGCTAACGACGCATACGTCATCGCACGCACAGCAGAGAGTGAGTCGGCTTCCTCCTACATGGGGACATACCTCTCCTCGATGTATTCCTACTATGCTGCGCAGTACGGTCTAATCGACTACGAGAGTAAGACCCTCAGCTCGGACAAGGTCGAAGACAACTTCTTCAACGGCTATCTCCAGGCTGCATTCGGCTATTCGACAACATAAGAAAAAGACAGAGACAACCAGGGCGCCCGGAAAGAGCGCCCTTTTCATTTGCCCCTACTCGGCTTCGTAGTAGTAGGAATA
>CAVFVX010000084.1:0-11669 GCA_963626075.1 Acutalibacteraceae bacterium | reverse complement strand
ATCTTCTGTATTTTAATATTCCAATCGTGAGTTTTCTTTTTAATAAAAAAAAAAGATTAAGGAATTTTCATTCTCTTATAGATTTCAAAACGCTTTTTTTTCTATGAACATTAGTCCGAAGATACAAAGAATACAGTCATCGAACTATTCTGGGTAAAAACTGCATGATTCAAAGATCTGAGCATATCATCCTCAGATATTGCAAATTCGATAATTCAGTGATTTGATTCTGATTTTATTGAAGTAAATGCTTCAGAAACGCATTTTTTGCGGCTTTACGTTCCTCGTGGAACATTAAAGCAGGTTTCAGAATGTCATAGTCTTGAGGAAAATAGAAATTCTGTGTTTTATAAAGATTATTGCTTAGACGCGAGCATCTAGTGTTGTCGTGCTTACGTTTAAGTTAGTCATTTCTTTTATTATTGGAGTTTGGAATTTCTTTTTGTGTTTCTACTCGGATTTATCAGAATCTGATTCCGGCTCTCTGGAAAGAAAAATTGAAATTCTCTAATAATTAATCTTCGCAGGGGCTTTTTGATCGAATTACAGAGTCCCGGGCAGCCAAAATAATACTGCAATCCTGATAGGTTAATTCGTAAATAAATTCTCCCTAGGAATCCCAATCCTCATATAGATGGTTTTTTCTTAAATCTGCTTGTTTTTTGTGTTGCGAATTTAAGGTAAAAGAACAAATTCTACCTGGGTGGTTGCGAGTTCACTGTATTCGGATTATTCACAAATATTTCGTAATTTAGTGTTTTCCCAGGTTAGAGAGAAGATTAGAAGATGCTATTTTAAGTTATTTCTCTGGATAATTAGAAACATTAGATGAAAACGATGAATAAAGTATTTGTATATTCATTCTGTTATCAAGCGTTTCTGTAATTTTTCTCTTTAAATCTCGAAAATTTATACTGTATTTTTGTGAATGTTCCTCGTGGAACATCGTTGATAATGCGTTTTTTCAATAAAAAAAAGCCCGGTTCTCACCGGGACCCTTCTGCGTATAGATGGTTATCTTAGAACATTTCGTCGTTGACTACTACGATGTCCTTGTCGACTGTTTCCTTGAGGTATCTTTCGACACCGTTCGAGAGCGTCATCTGGCTCATCGGACAGCCTGCACAGTGGCCGTGAAGCTTGACGTGTACGATTTTTCCTTCAATCTTTTCGACGGAAATGTCTCCTCCATCATTCTGAAGGGCAGGGCGGATTTCATCTATTGCTGCGAGAATCTTCTCTTTCATTTTACTTCTCCTTTTGAGACTTTTATTGCGTGAGTAAAGGATAGCAAATCCCTTTAATTTCGGTCAACTTCTTCCCTCTTTTTACTGACTTTTCCTCTGATAGAGGATATATTTTAAATCATGGTGAGAAAGATTATTTTTTATAACCAGAAAGGTGGCGTCGGAAAGACTACGGCAGCAGTGAATCTGGCATCCGTTCTGGCATCAAAGGGACTCAGAATTCTTCTTGTTGATCTTGATGCCCAGGTCAATCTTACGCATGCCGTGTCGGGGGACGCGAAGAAACCGAATATATATCAGGTGATAACAGGCCAGATCGATGCAAGAGATGCCGTACAGTCGACTCAGTTTGCCAATCTGTCCCTTATTCCCGGTTCTCTTGATATGGCCGGCCTCGCAATCGAGCTTGTTGAGGAGGAGAACAGGGAGCAGTTCCTGAAGAAGGCACTTTCTGTAATCGAAAAGGACTATGACTATATCCTTCTTGACTGTCCTCCTTCTCTTGGACTAGAGACAGTCAATGCCCTCTGCTGGTGCAATGAAGTGATTATTCCTTTACAGTGTGAGTATTTAGCTATGGAAGGTCTCAATTTAATAATGAGAACCATTACTAATATTAAGAAAGGTGTCAATCCGAACATCAAGATACTCGGCATTCTCTTCACTATGTACAGCAGGAGAATCAGACTCAATCAGGATGTCGTTGAGGATATTTCCAAATACTTCCCCGATCTTGTGTTCAAAACAATCATACCTCGTTCATCGAGGCTGGCGGAGGCACCGTCACACGGGCTGCCCATCAACTATTACGACAGGTCGTCGGCAGGAGCAAAGGCATTTGTAAAGCTGAGTGAGGAGGTAATCGAGCGTGGCTAGTGAAAAGAAGAGAGGTCTGGGCAAGGGTATCGGATCGCTTATGAGCGGGTTCGATTTCGACTCCCAGACGGAAGACATTCTTACAAAGACTATAAACGAGGAAACAAAGCAGAACAGGATGGCTGTCGTCCAGATTGAAATCGGACGTATCAGGACCAATCCCAATCAGCCGAGAAAATACTTCGATGAGGAATCTCTTAAGGAGCTTGCGGAATCCATCAAGACAGAGGGCATTATCCAGCCTCTGACGGTCGAGGAAATCGCTCCCGGAGAATTCTCCATCGTCGCCGGAGAAAGGCGCTACAGGGCGGCAAAGATTGCGGGACTTGAAAAGGTTCCGGCTATCGTCATGACGCTGACTGACGTCCAGAGAATACAGGTTTCCCTCATCGAGAACATACAGAGGGAGAACCTCAATGCAATCGAAGAGGCGCAGGCCTACCAGTATCTTATCGACAAGACGGGATACACCCAGGAGACGGTAGCCGAGAAGGTTGGTAAGAGCAGGCCCACGATCACGAATTCGCTGCGTCTTCTTGCTCTCTCCGACCAGATGAAGGATGACATCGTCTCGGGCGCGATGACTGCAGGACACGCGAAGGTCATCCTTTCCCTTGTAAATCCTGCTGACAGACAGCTGCTGAGAGACAGAATCGTTCACGAAAACCTTTCCGTGAGGGATGCGGAAGCGGCTGCGGCACAGTACAATAAGGGTAAGAAGGTAAAGCCCGGGAAGAAGAACGCAGGGAAGGATGACGACGTGGCGGCAGTCGAGGAGAAGTTCACGTCCGCTCTCGGCGCAAAGTGCGAGATCAAGGGTAATCTCGACAAGGGTAAGCTCCAGATAAAGTTCAAGAGTACATCCGACCTCGAGAAGATATATGCGCTTCTGAGTAAGGGCGGAATACTCTTTGAAGAGTAATTGATTATAATATAAGGATATAAACATGAAAGACGGATTATATGCAGTACTAAAGACAAAGCGCGGCGAGATAACTCTCGAACTCGAATACAGGAAGACACCGATGACGGTATGCAACTTCGTGGGCCTTGCTACAGGTGTTCTCAACAGGAAGAACCCCGGTAAGCCCTTCTATGACGGACTTACGTTCCACAGAGTCATCGACAACTTCATGATCCAGGGCGGCTGCCCCGAGGGCAACGGCACGGGTGGACCGGGTTACCGCTTCCCCGATGAATTCGACCCGTCCCTCAGACACACAGGCCCCGGCGTTCTCTCCATGGCCAACGCGGGCCCCGGTACGAACGGAAGCCAGTTCTTCATCACACACGTGGAGACACCGTGGCTTGATGACAAGCACACGATCTTCGGCCATGTAGTGGAAGGCCAGAACGTAGTCAACAAGACAAAGCAGGGAGATGTGATCGAATCCGTCACGATTGTTGCTGTCGGTGAAGACGCAGAGAAGTTCAAGGAATCTGTTACGGAAGACAGATTCGCAGAGTACGTGAAGGACGCTGCAGACAAGGTCGAGAGAGCGAAGAAGGAGAAGGAGAAGAAGATTCTCGACAAGCTCAACGAGCTTTACCCCTACGCAATAAAGACTCCCTCCGGCCTCATGTATACTGTCGACAGACCCGGTGAAGCGGGAAAGTCTCCGGTATACGGACAGAAGGTAACCGTCCACTATGAGGGAAGACTCCTCAACGGCAAGGTCTTCGACTCATCCTACAACAGACATCAGCCCGCTACATTCAAGATCGGTGAAGTCATCGACGGCTGGAACGAGGCTCTTGTGACGATGACGAAGAATGAGAAGAGAACGCTCATAATCCCGCCGGAGCTCGGCTACGGCGAGTACGGCTACCCGGGAATAATCCCTCCCGATTCCTTCCTTATCTTCGAGGTTGAACTGATTTCCTTCTAAGGAGAGAGTGCGTGAAGAATACCACCATTTATGTCTGTCGTGAGTGCGGGCACGAGGAGTCCAAATGGACCGGTCGCTGCCCGGAGTGTGGAAGCTGGAACAGCTTTGACGAGAAGTCCGTTACGGCGGCGAAGGACATAGACAGGACGAAGACGGTAATAGACGACGGTGTAAGGACACTCAGCGAAGTCCCGTACGAGAAGACGCTCCGGGTCTCATCGAGAATGGATGAGCTCGACAGAGTTCTCGGGGGCGGAGTGATGAGGCCGTCGTCGGTCCTCGTCGGTGGTGAACCGGGAATCGGAAAGTCGACTCTGATGCTCCAGATGATTGCAAATCTCTCGGAGTATGCTCCGGTATTGTATATTTCCGGAGAGGAATCCCCCTCACAGGTGAGACTGAGGGCAGAGCGTCTGGGACTCCCCACAGACAGAATCCAGATATTCTGCGATACGAGGCTGGAGGCCCTCGTAGATACCCTTGAGCGGCTTAAACCGGGCTACATAGTGGTAGACTCCATCCAGACTCTTTCCTCCTCTAAAATCGAATCCTCCGCAGGCTCCCCGAACCAGATCAAGACCTGTGCGATGGAGCTCAGCATAAGGGCCAAGAAGATAGGCTCAGCCATCTTCTTCATCGGCCACATAACGAAGGACGGCATAATCGCAGGCCCGAAGATTGTCGAACACATGGTCGACACCGTCCTCTACTTCGAGAGCGCCGAGAACGGCATAAGACTCCTCAGAGCCTCGAAGAGCAGATTCGGCAGTGTCGATGAAATCGGGCTCTTCGAGATGACTGCCACCGGACTCAAAGGCGTCAAGGACCCCACTGCGATATTCCTTTCCTCCCGCGAGAACGAGGCTGTTCCTCCGGGAATCGTATTCACTCCTATAACCGAGGGCTCCAGAACCTTCATCGTTGAAATCCAGGCCCTCATAGTCGACGCGAGAAGCGGCTACCAGCGCATATATTCGGACCGCATAGATACGGGAAGGATAAACCGCGCCGAGGCGATTCTCGCACGCCACGCTGGACTCGATCTCTCGAGTCAGGATATCTACGTGAATGTCGCAGGAGGCGTGAAGCTGACGGAGGCGAGTATCGATCTTCCTCTCGCTCTTGCGCTCTATTCCTCGAAGACGAACATCCCTCTTCCGTCGTCGTTCTCGTCATTCGGAGAACTGTCTCTCGCGGGTGAAGTCAGGCCGGTCACGTTCCAGGAGAGGAGGATAAAGACTCTCTCCGATATGTCGTTCTCACGCATAGTCACCGCGCCTTCTTCAATTGAGAACACGAGTATCGACGTCGTGAAGGTGAAGGATATACGCTCGGCGGTGCTGGCGGCCTTCAGAAAGAAAAGTCAGAACGACTAACTTAGTGTATATCTTTATGACCTTAAAGGAATAAGCCGGAACAGTCCTCCGGCTTGTATTTTCTCTCTTCGGACACTTTGAAAGTCTCATGACAAAAAGAAAGCCGCTCCTCTCCGGAACGGCTCTGTATGATTCTTTTGGTTCTACAGTCTCGCAAGTATGAACGGGAAGCCTACAAGGGAACCGAATATGGAACCGAGACTGCTCATGAGGAATGCCACGAGGCACTTGAGAATCCTGTTCCTGTACCAGCCTTTTAGTGACATGGCGTCGTTGCTCATGTTCTCGAAATCCTTGACCTTCGGAGCCTTGAACGTCGCCTGCCAGATTCCAGCAAAGAGTCCGACTCCCAGTACGGGATTGAGAACGAAGAACGGGGCCGTTATGCCGCTGAGAAGACATGTGAGGAATGAAGCACCTCCGATGAGAGTGAAGACGAATGTGCATGTCGCATTGGCTGCAATCCAGTAGAGGAAGGCTTTCAGTCCCTGGTCCCATCCCGAGGAGAGGATGCCGACGATTACGAGGGCGATGATGAGGGTCGGAACGATCCACTGTGCAATCTTTCCCGCCTTGCTCGGCTTCGGAATCTCTGTGATCGAGGAAGTGTCCGTAGAGAGCTCACCCTTCTCGAGCTTCTCGAAGTTCCTGATGATTCCCTGCGTGTGTCCGGCGCCGATGACTGCAACCTTGGTCTTTCCTTCGGCCTTGTAGATAGACGTCGCAAGATAGCGGTCTCTCTCGTCGATGAGTACTTCCTTGACGGACGGCAGTTCCTTCGCGACCTCGTTCATCATCGACTCGAGTGTCTCCTCGTTCTTGAGCTTATCGAGTTCCTCCTCGCTTATCTTCTCGTTGGAGAAGGATGCTGAGATGAGTGTTGCAAGGAGCTTGCATTTGTTCCAGAAGGAGCTTTTGCCCCACGCACGGCGGAATGTGATCTGAATCTCCCTGTCGCAGAGGGATACCGGAATTCCCTTCTCCCGGGCAAGCTTCGCGGCTCCGAGGATTTCGGCACCGGGGTCCGTTCCCGTCTGTGCCCCCATTCTCTTCTGGAAGGAGGCGAGAGCGGTGTTTGCAAGAAGCAGGAAGCCCTTTCCCTCCTTGAATATCTTCTTGATATCCATATTCTCGTACGAGGAGTCCTTGGTCTTGCTCTTCATTCTTCCGTCGTCAAGCTCGATGCAGACCCTGTCGGGAGACTGGGCTTCGATTATCTCCTTCACCTCCTCGGCACTGTTCTTCGAGACATGTGCAGTGCCGACAAGATGGATGGTGTCACCGTTATCGAAGGTTATTACATGGTAAGTGTCGCTTACTTTCGTCGTTGTCATACGAGGTCCTTAAGTGTCGCCTTGAGGAATGAAAGGACTCTCTCTGCAGACTCCACCTCGAGGTGTTCGTTGACCGAGTGCACGTCGAAGAGGTTGGGTCCGATGGAGATTGAATCCATACCAGGGATTCTGTCGTTTATGATTCCGCATTCCAGTCCCGCATGGATTGCCGTAACGACCGGTTCCTTTCCCGTCAGCTTCCTGTATGCTTCGGGGAGCTTCTTCGCAATCGGGGATTCCGGATTCGGAAGCCAGCCAGGGTAGCCGTCGCCGACAGAGGAGGAGAAGCCGTAGCTTTCATATACCGTTGTGATGATTTTAGCAACATTTTTCTTCGCGCTCTCGATGGAGGATCTGATGGAGTATGTGACCTCTGCCTTATCGGTGTCGACTTTTACGATTGCGAGGTTGCATGATGTCTCCACGATTCCCTCGAGTGTCTGTGAATAAGCCTGGACTCCGTTGGGGGCTGTGAGAAGAGCGGATGCGAGCTTTCTGCTGTCTTCCGCTGTGACTGCGTCTGCAGCCTTTTCTGTTTTCTTTACAGTGATTGTAACGTCCGGGTCACCCTTGCAGAACTCGACGCGGAGAATGTCCTGGAGAAGCTTTGCCGTCTTCTCTGCGTCCTTGAATGACGGAACGACAAGCTCCGCCTTCAGAGCGGACGGAATTACGTTCCTCTTCGTGCCGCCGCTGACGGATACGAGTCTGTATGACGGGAGGGATGTGAGGAATCTTGCGAATGCCATGATTGCATTGCATCTGCCCTTGTTGATATCCGAGCCGCTGTGGCCTCCGAGAAGGGAGGAGAATTCGACAGCTACCGTTTCGCCTTCAGTAACGGGTTTTCTTTCGAGATTCTTCTTTTCAACGACATCGAGACCGCCTGCGCAGCCGATGCAGAAGAAGCCCTCTTCCTCGTTGTCGATGTTGATGAGCATTCTCGCGTCGACGTACTTTCCCTCGAGTCCGAAGGCACCTGTGAGTCCCACTTCCTCGTTGACTGTGCATATAGCCTCCAGCGGTCCGTGCTCGTAGTCGTCATCGGTGAAGAGAGTGAGAATCGCAGCCAGTGCGATTCCGTTGTCGGCTCCGAGCGTCGTGTCCTTTGCGTGAATGACGCCGTTCTCGAGGACGATCTCAATCGGGTCCTTCGTGAAGTCATGCTTCGAGCCTTCCCTTCTGACACAGACCATGTCCATGTGTCCCTGGAGGGCGACGGGAGCCTTGTTCTCCATTCCCGGAGTCGCAGCCTTCTTCATGATGACGTTTCCCGTCCTGTCCACCACGGCCTTGACGTCGTGCTTTTCTGCCCAGTCGAGGAGGAATGCCCTGATTCCGTCCTCCTTTCCGCTATCTCTTGGAACCGAGGAGATTTCATTGAAATACTCCCAGAGTCTCTTTTCCTTCAGATTATCAAACCACATAAAATGTCTCCTGATTGAATAGAGTATAACAACAATATTCCGAATCGTCTGCTGAAACACTGAAAAGTACCATCAAATAAATGAGAAGTCTCTTGCAAGGAAAAGAAGTTAGCCACAAAATGTAAACCGGTGGTGATGATAATGCTGGACAATATCCTTCTCATAATCAATCCCAATGCCAGCAAGGGCAAGGGCAAGAACAAGGCAAAGAAGATAAAGGAAATCTTCGCCCTCAACGGGAAGAAGTGCACGATTGCCTACACATCCGGCAAGGGCCACGCCGAGAAACTCGCGAAAAGCGGAGTCGAATCGGGCTTCACCACAATCATCGCGGCAGGCGGTGACGGCACCGTCAACGAGGTCATCAACGGCATTATGAGAGCCGACGGTCACGACAGGGTCGGCATGGGCATAATCCCCGTCGGGCGCGGTAACGACTTTGCCTGGATAGCAGGCATTCCCGCTGACATCGAGAAGGCCGTGGACATCATTCTCCACAACGAGGCGATTGCCACGGACGTGGGCTTTGCGAGAGGGACGGAAAGAGAGGATGGAAGATACTTCCTCAACGGCATGGGCTTCGGCTTCGAACCCATGGTCAACTTCCTTGCCCAGGACTACAAGCATCTCAACGGCATGGCTTCCTACGTCGCGGCATTCCTCCATATCCTCTTCAATCCCCCGAAGGGTTATAAAATGCATGTGAACATCGACGGAGACGAGTTCGACCTCGTGTCGCAGCAGTTCTCGTGCAACAACGGCCGCAGGATGGGCTCCTCGTTCCTTATGACTCCTCTTGCCCTCATCGACGACGGAAAACTCGACTACATGTATACGAAGAAGCTCTACAGAGGCTTCGGAATCATAAGAATGGCCCTCAAGTTCTTCCGCGGCGCGATGGTATCCGACAAGGAACATTTCGGTTACGGAAAGGCCGACAGAGTCGAGATATCCTCTACAGATTCCATAATATCTCATGTGGACGGCGAGGAGTTTACAAGAAAAGGCAGCCATTTTGTGATTGAAATCCAACCTAAAGCTGTGAAGCTCTTCAGGTGACACTTCATTATTATCTGGGCCTTTTTCTGTCTCTGTAACAAATTAAAGATATAAAAATAAAATTTGACACAAGTCCGGCGGGAATGTATTATTATAATACCGTATAAAGCGCCCAAAATATGGGTTTTTGCTTTTGAAAGTGGTGGAGTAATGATAAAGGAAAGCGTACCGGGAATTCATTTTTATGATCAGGATTTCGTCGACATGTACGACAGAGCCTGGGTCTGGCTGGAAGAGCTCTGGAAGGAAGGGGACAAGGACTCCCTCTTCCCCGAGGGATACTTCGTGCACAACAACAGTGACACGATTTCCCTCTATGACGTCACGCTCTCTTCCATGTTCCTTGTCTATTCGAACCAGATTTACAGCCCCTATTCGATGGTTGATTACTTCTATGCCCGCCAGGAAGAGAACGGAAGAATCGCCGAGGAATATAACATCCATACGGGAGAAGCCGTAACTACTCCCGAGAATCCCCTCGGGGTCACGCTTCCTCTTCTGCCGTACGTCGAATTCGTCTTCTACCACAAGATCGGAAACAAGAAGAGACTTAGAGATGTCGTGCCTTACCTCGAGAAGTATTTCGACTGGCTCAAGACAAACTTCCAGGATGCAAACGGCCTCTACTGTGTCCCCGCATCTGCCGTCCACATGGGCAACCTCCCGAGAGAGGGCGCAAAGTACTTCATCGACTTCAATGCCGAGATGGCTGTCTTCGCACTCTATCTCTCGACTATCGGCGACATTCTCAACGACAAGGAACTCGCATTCCGCTACAAGAGAGTCTATTTCGCACTCAAGACCAGAATCAACTCGATGATGTGGTCATCCGACGATAACTTCTACTACGACCTCGACGAGAACGGATGCCAGATTAAGAACAAGCACATCGGATGCTTCTGGACGCTTCTTGCACAGATTCCGAACGACGAGTACGCATCCTACCTCATCGAGAGCCTCAAGGATGACAGGGAATTCGGAACGGACAACCCGTTCCCGACGCTTCCCGTCTCCAACCCGCACTTCTCGGAGGACGGCAACGGCTACTGCGGCAGCGTATCGACATTCCTCGACTACATCATCATCAAGGGACTTGCGAACTACAATTCCTTCATCTTCGCCCGCGAGTGCGCGATAAGACACATGTACTCGGTCCTCGACACTCTCCATCCCGGAGAGGAGAAGCCCGGAGATGCATGGGAGCTCTACAAGCCCACGAGTGAAGGCCCTGCAGTCATGCCCGAGGGAATGGAGAACAGAAAGCGCTATCTTCCGTCAATCGGACTCATCGCAATCTCTGCGTGCATCGAGAACGTCATCGGACTCGACATATCGCTTCCGAGGAAGACGGTCTACTGGACGATGCAGTCGCTCGAGGCCATGGGAATAGAGCATCTCTCACTCAAGAAGAACATAATCACCATCCTCTCAAACAAGAACCAGAGAGGCTGGGAAATCAGGCTCGAGAGCGAGAAGCTCTACTACTTCACGATCGAGATCATGGACGACGAGAAGAAGAAGACTCTCCCGATTCCGTCGGGAAAGTGCTCGATGCTCATCGACAAGCTCTGATTCCTCTATAAGACAAATTCTTAACTGAAAGAAAGTCCGTAATGAACATAAGATTTAATCATTACTTGAAATAAAGGAGTTTATTTTTTATGGACATGAATTCATTCTCCTTGAAGGGAAAGGTTGCATGGGTTACCGGTGCCTCATACGGTATCGGAATGGCTATCGTAAAGGCATATCATGATGCCGGAGCCCAGGTTATATTCAATACTTCACGAAAGGAATCCGTCGAGAGCGGTCTCGAGGAATACAGACGCTGCGGCATGGACGACGTACTCGGCTACGTCTGCGATGTCAGGGACGAGAATGCAGTGAAGGCACTTGCCGATGAAATCGTGAAGAAGTTCGGAAGACTCGACATCCTCGTCAACAACGCAGGCTGCATCAAGAGAATCCCGATGACGGAAATGAGTGCAGAGGACTTCAGAGCAGTCGTCGACCTCGACCTCAACGCTCCCTTCATCTGCTCGAAGGCAGTCATTCCCCAGATGATCAAGCAGGGCGGCGGAAAGATCATCAACATCTGTTCGATGATGAGCGAACTCGGACGTGAGACAGTATCTGCATACGCTTCCGCAAAGGGCGGCCTCAAGATGCTTACGAAGAACATCGCATCCGAATACGGCGCATACAACATCCAGTGCAACGGCATCGGGCCGGGATATATCGCAACACCTCAGACGGCTCCTCTCAGAGAACGCCAGGCTGACGGCTCGAGACATCCCTTCGATGCATTCATCGTTGCAAAGACTCCTGCAGAGAGATGGGGTACTCCCGAGGATCTCCAGGGTCCTGCAGTCTTCCTTGCAAGTAACGCATCCGACTTCGTCAACGGACATATCCTCTATGTCGACGGCGGTATCCTCGCATACATCGGAAAGCAGCCGAA
>CAVFVX010000083.1:0-11708 GCA_963626075.1 Acutalibacteraceae bacterium | reverse complement strand
GTAGAGTGTGTATCTGGTGTTTATGGTGTGGGTGAAATCGAGTCCGATTCCGGCTCTCAGGTAGTATACGTTTCTTGCTCCGGGGATGACCGTATCCTCTTTGATAACAAAGTCGCAGCCGAGCTCGGGGTAGATACTCAGCCACGACGAGAGGGGTACGTTTAATTCCACAGTAGAGGATGCGCCGTAGACGGAGCCTGTCCTTGTTCTTGTGGATGATGTGGAGTAACCGTTGTAGAAACGGTAGAGGGCAAGAGTATAGGGAGAGAGGGAGAAACGGAACGAAAACCTCTCTCTCTCGTTCTCTTCTGTGTCTTCAATGTTGTTTACAACTCCCGTATTCACGGTGTCGTACGACTGAGACTCTTCTGTCTCTTCAATGCTGTTTGCGGCTGCCGTATCTGCAGCGTCGTCTGAGAGAGACACTTCAACTGCCGTGTATCCGGCGTATCCCGACGGAGACCATGTGACTCCGTCAGTGGACGCCTGCACATACAGCACTGTGCTTTCCGACGAGGGAAGAAAGACGGACGTAACCGACGCGTCCACGACCGTCCACTTCTCTTCGTCTTCAGCTCCGGCCTGCCAGCGGTACTGACTGACCGTCTCATCCTGACTGTACCACGTGAATCTGACATAATCTTCAGCGCCCAGTGATACAGCCGACACCGTCAGCATCAGGACAAGGATTGATAGACATTTAACTCTATGCCCGGAAAAGAGTAAGCCCCCCCCCAGGAGACTGTTGACCTCAGCTGGGAAAGCTTCAGTCAGCAGTTTTCTCTGCTTTTTTCCTTTCATACGCAGATTATCAGGGGCGAATCGTTGGCTTTGCAACACTTTTGTTGTGCAAAACTGTTGTTCTTTACCGTTTCTTAGCCAAAAGTATGCTGATTTAACACAAATGTCGGACCTTGTTGTTGTCCGCACCACAAAAATAAGGGGGCTGCCGCTTGGACAGTCCCCTGTATGTTGAGGTTTTGTTGTCCTCAGAGTGTTACGAGTGTACCTCTGACTCCCGTGTCGACCGAGATATGGCCGTCGTTCCCAGCAGCCTCCTCTCTCAGGAGCTCGATGATTGTTACGTTGTCAATCGGAGCTTCTGTTGCCGGATAGACGGGTTCCTTGTTCTCGAAGACGCCGCCCTTGAGTGTGCCGCTGTAGTTACTCGTGCAGACAAGGTATGTTGTCTCCGTGTCTGTCGGGTCTACGACAGTACCGTCGGAAAGCGTAATCGAGAGAATCGTGTAGTCATAGGACTTTCTGTTTCCGCCGCCGGGGCCGCCCTTACCGGCATCGGGAGCAGATGACTCGTCAGAGGAGGATTCCTTCTCCGTCTGGGTGTATGTGAATGTGAGACCGGACATCTGGTCACCGTAGTTACCCATGTTCGTGAAGCCGTTCACGAGCTGCCGGGCAAGCTCCGCTCCCGTTACTTCGTAGATATACCAGTAGTTGCAGAAGGGGTTGATCTGATAGATGTCACCAGCGGTGATTACCCTCTCCGTCTCTCCTTCGGCAATCGTAAGCGATGTTCTGATTCCGCCGTTGTTGTAGAAGGCTGCAACTGCTCCGCACTTTTCTGATGCATACTTCAGCATGAGGCCCGTAATCCAGTTACCGGCATTCGTTGCGCCGTTGTCGCTTGTCTTCGTCTTGTCAATCGAAACCGTGATGTACCCGAGTTCCTCTTCCATGTCGTCCTTTACGGCATTCCATGCCTCGTGGGAGAGTTCGAGCATCTTCTCATCGAGTGCTGTGTTGTCTTCAGTATCCATGAGGACGGATGTGTCGACGCCGCGGCCGGAGATTGCTACGGCTTCGGTATCCTTGACGGTGACTTCACCGGTAACATTGTCGATTACGAGCGTTGCACATACATAGCCCTGTGCGTAGCATGCGCTCTCGAGGTATGCAACACCCGTCGATGCGATTCCCGCAGAGCCCGTTGAAGCCTGGTTGTGGCCGCCCGTTACGAGATCAACGTCTTCCTTCGAAAGCTTCTCCGCAAGCGAGGATGCCCCGTCGAACGCGACGACGATTGTCGCATCGGGTTTCTCTTCGGCATTGACTTCCTTGATCTTCGCGATGAGACTCTCGATGCTGCTGTCGATTTCGTAGGCGGAAATCTTGCTTGTCATGACCTGTGAGGAGAAGTCCGAGATATAGCCGATGAGGGCGATTCTCTTTCCGCCCTTCTCGACGATGACGTAGTCCTTTGCGAAGTCAACGCGGTCCTTTGTTCCGGCATAGTAGAGGTTGTATGCAAGAACGGGTACGTCCGGGTCACCGGAAATCGATCCTACCGTGTAGGAAGCGACTGTGCCGTCGCTGTCGCAGTTGACCGTGTCGATGCCGTAGTCGAACTCGTGGTTGCCGATGGAAACGGCATCATAGTCCATGATGTCGAATGCGGCTCTTATCGCAGCACCCTTTAAAAGGTTCGATACCGGCGTTCCCTCGTAGTTGTTTCCTCCGTTGACGAGGATGACGTCGTCGTACTCGTCACTCTCCCTCGCCTCATTCACCTTTCCCGCGATGTAGGCAAGCCTGTACTGAAAGGTGCTTTCGTCTCCCGAGGAGGTATCCATAAGGTAGCCGTGGATATCTGTCGTCTCGAATATGCGGATGACAGTCTCCCCCTGAACGGTTGTTTCAGAGGAAGCCTTATACGCCTCCAGTGCCTCCTGGACGCCCTCGGCTGAGAGCGGGAGAACAAGGAGAGCGGCGATCAATAACAGAAATAATGTTTTCTTCATTGCTGTTGCTCCATGATTTTTCTGACAGTAAAGCCCCCGTCAGGGGGGTATGTCAATTCGGTTTCTGAGGTTTTTCCGTGTAGTTTTCAGTTTCTCTTCTTCTCCCTCAGAAGTACGAACTTCTCGAGGGGAAAGACGATGAGGTTCTGCATGAAGCCGCATGCTGCTGCGGCTATGGTGTTCGCGAATGCGGAGAGGGACGGAAGATTCGTTTTCACGCTGTTGGCAATCACTCCCTGAAGCCATGTGGAGAAGAGGATGAGGGTAACCATGACAAGGGTGAAGACTGCAAAGCACCAGGAGGGGGAATCTGAATGGAATACAGTCTTTCTGTTGAGAAAGTAGCCGTATATGTTCGCCGCAATGTTGGAGAGGAGGAAGGTCATCACATAGCCCCAGCTGCTGTTGCCCTTCCCCATCACGTCTTCGCTGAAAACCAAGGAGAGAAATCCAGGAAGCGGTGTCGTCCACGAGGAGAAGACGAAGGGAAGTACGTTGACGAGGAGGAACTGCAGCGCGGTGACGCTGAGCCCTGCGGCAAGGTATTTGATTATCTGGACTATTTCCCTCTTTTTCTTCACGGATGTGAATGTTACAGCAGAAGGAGAAATGAGAAAAGACTCAGATGTGTGTGAAGTCGTCGTACTTCTCGCTGAAGTAGCGTCTCATGAAGCCGTTCTTCTTCTTGAGCATCTTCGAGCCGCGCGTTATGCGGCAGAGGCTCATGGCCCTGTCGGAGGCTATGTCCCTCTGGCTCTTTCCCTTCCAGAGGTCGTCCATCAGAAGGTAGCGCTGTATTATGTCCCGTCTCTCGTTCTCGGTGAGCATGTCGTCGAGGAAGAGCCGGAGCTCCTCAGGGTCCTTTATCGAGAGGAGAATCGCCGAGAGTTCGTCTCCGCCCCTCTTCTCCTCGGCCCTGTCGATGACAACCTTTCTGTTTCTTCCCATAGAAGCAATTTTACTCTCTCCTCTCTTTTTCCGTCAACAGAAACTAGAAGAGAGGACTCATGATACGCGCGGCGGAGCGGAAGGCGCGGCGAGCCAGGGGAAGGCGTCCTTCGTCTCCGGAGTGTATCTCTTCACTCAGGAGGAGCGTATCTTCAAAGTTCTTCTTCAGTGACGCTACGATTGACGAGCGGAAGAAGAGTACGCTGAGCTCGAAGTGCAGGAAGAACGAGCGGTAATCGAGATTCGTCGTTCCGACGACGGCGACTTCGTCGTCGGAAATGAAGTTCTTGGAGTGTATGAAGCCCGGGGTGAACTCGTAGATCTTCACACCGTTCTTAAGAAGGTTCTCGTAGTTCGAGCGTGTCACCTCGAAGACGCTCTTCTTGTCGGGATAGTGCGGCGTTATGATTCTCACATCCACTCCGCTCTTCGAGGCTATTATGAGGGCGCTCTCCATCGACTCGTCGAGTATGAGGTAGGGAGTCGTGATCCAGATGTATCTCTTGGCGTTGTTCACTATCTGGAGGTAGGTGTCCTCGGCTATCGTCGTGTCGTCAAGCGGGCTGTCGTCGAACATCTGGACATAGCCGTCGTCCTTTCCCTTTACTGTCGGAACAAAATCCTCGAGTCTGTCCACCTCTCCCGTGAGACAGTCCCAGTTACGGAGGAACATCACGGAAGAGTTCCAGACACCGTCTCCCGTGAGCTTCACGGCGTCGTCCTTCCAGTAGCCGAACTTTATGAGGTCGTTCGAGTATTCGTCTGCAAGGTTCACGCCTCCCGTGTAGCATACGTTGCCGTCGATATTGAAGATCTTTCGGTGGTCGCGGAAATTCAGGCGCGGATTGACGTGGAGCCTTATGGGATTGAAGGCCATGGCTCTTATCCCGCAGCTTCTGAGTACTGCGTCGTAGTGACGCGGGAGTACGTTTATCGAGCCCATGTCGTCATAGACAACCCTGACGTCGACACCTTCGGCGGCTTTTTTCTTCAGGCGTTCAAGTATCCTCTTCCACCACTTACCCTGGTCGATGATGAAGTATTCGACGAATATGAACTTCTCCGCTTTGTCTATTTCCCCCAGTACATCGTTGAAGAAGTCCTCACCGTTATCGAAATAGAGAACGGATGTGTTGCGGTACGCCGAGAAGCCCGTCATGTTCTTCACGCATCCGCTCTCGCGGCGGAAGACGGGAGAGAGAGCGTAGAGCTCCCTGTCGGCGTTACCGAGCGCGAAGGCGGTGTCGTCGGGAATGCGCTTCCTGAAGTCCGCAACCTTCTTCTCGGATAGAGAGCCTATCTTCTTGTTTGCAAAGAGAAGATACAGTACTCCTCCGAAGAACGGGAAGATTATGAGGACGAACATCCATATGAGGCGGTAGTCGTTCTTCTCCTTACGCGTGATTATGATTACGGCCATGATCATGGAGAGGACTATGAAGAATATGTAGTTCTGGTGCCCCAGGGCCGACCAGAGGACGAAGTAGAGAATCAGGGCAAGCTGACCGGAGAAGAAGATCACCATCCAGAACATGCGGGAGGAGAATATCTTATAGAGTCTCTTGAGCATCATCCCTCCTCATACTGAATTCGCAGCCGCAGTAGTTCTGTCTGTAAAGCCCCATTTCCTTTGCTATTTTGCAGGAGAGAGCAAAGCCGTCCTTCTTCTTGAAGTCGATTTTCTCGAAGCCCTCAAGGTCCTCGCCCTGGAGGAATATGTCCGCACTCTTCTTGAAACGTGAGACAGTAAGCGTCGTACAGAAGTGCTCGATTCCCTCCTCCTTCGCTTTCTCATAAGCCCTGAGGAGATTATAGCGGAAGCACCTGAGACACCGCCTCCCGTGTTCGGGCTCGCTCTCGAGGCCCTTCGCCCACTCTCTCCACGCTTCATGATCGTAGTCGCCCTTTATGACTCTGAGGCCGTAGTGTTCGGCGACTATGAGGAGATTCTCCCATCTCTTTTCGAATTCCTCAAATGGAAAGATATTCGAGTTCGAGAAGTAGAGGACGGGTGTCCACCCTTCCTCTATCAGCCTCAGCACCGATGATGTCGCACAGGGGCCGCAGCATACATGAACTAATATCTTTTTTTCCATTGTTGTTGTCACCGATTCCCCTTATTATTGAATATTAGTGAAAAAAACTCTACAGAGGTGAATATATGGTGACAAAAGAATCGAAGAGAAAGGCGATGTCGTACTTCGTGATGCTTCTTCTCATTGCGGGAATATTCCTCATCATCAACGGCGGAACATACAAGTGGATAGGAGTCGGCTTCTTCGCACTCTCGGTGATTATCCTCCTGATCAACAGCATCGGAACATACTACTACTCGAAGGGCTCGAAGTTCCTCAGGGGCTCGAAGCCCGATGTCAGGAAGGCTCTCCCGTACTTCGAGAAGGCCGTAGCGAAGGGAATAGACGCCAACAGCGAGATAGTCGTGGGTACCCTCCTCATACAGTACGGAGACAGGGAGAAGGGACGGAAGATTCTCGAACAGTACATATCGTCAACAGACAAGAAGCTCATGGGGGCAAGCAAGGTATCTCTCAGCATGTACTGGTGGGTCGAGAGAGACCTCGACAAGGCTACGAAGCTTGCCGAGGAAGTATATGAAAGCGGCTACCGTGACCGCAACCTCTACGTCAATCTCCTTACATACTACCTCGAAGGCGGCAAGTACACCCAGTTCAAGAAGCTCCTGAAGGAAAGCAGGGAGAAGGGACTCAATGCTCCGGCAACGCTCGACTTAGAAGCGGCATACTACATGACGCAGTCCGACTGGGCACGCTGCGGTGCATCGCTCTCGAAGCTCTTCGACATAACTAACCCCGCCTTCATAGACCCGTATCTCCACGAGGCACTCGTATCCCTCCACTATGGAGAATGGGAGAATGCGGTTAAGTCACTCAAGGCAATCAAGGACAACGTCGAGCTGACGAATACCTCGGTATACAACGAAGCCCAGATTGACACCCTCATTGCCTACATCGAGGATAAGGATACCCGCTGGGGCTTCAGAGAGGCTGTCGAGAACGACCCGACCGTTCTCATAAAGAGGAGCCTCCCCGAAGTCAGAAGAGGCGTCGAGATGCCGGAGTGTCCTCAGAAGCCGGATTTCGCGAAGGTCGAGCCTCCGATGGACGAGCTTACCGATAAGGACGAAGGCGACGTCGACACATCCCTCACGGCTGACGACGAGGAGTGGCTGAAACGCCACGCCAACGACTGACATGAGAATCGGGACACCCCGAAGTGTCCCGTTCACAGTTCAGGTGCTTCCGTTCCGGAGGCACTTTTTAATTCACCCTGCAAGCAGGATTTCTCTTCAGAAGTTCTTCCCGTCAGCTGACAACAGTTCCGCTGATAAGACTCAGAACGTAACTCTTCGTTTCCTCCGGAAGAGAACAATCCTCGA
This sequence comes from Acutalibacteraceae bacterium, assembly GCA_963626075.1. GTDB lineage: Bacteria > Spirochaetota > Spirochaetia > Sphaerochaetales > Sphaerochaetaceae > Ornithospirochaeta. The sequence continues at coordinate 4,583 of CAVFVX010000083.1, read as the reverse complement.
TTTTCTTCATGATCTTCTCTTCCGTCTCTTCTGCCACTTCTTCTTCTCTTGCCATCAAGTAGCCCGCAAGTCTCAATTTGCTGATCTCTTCCATATGTGCCTCCAATTCGTGCCGCTTTTCTCTGATAAGTTCAACCAGAATTCCTCTTCTGAGACATTCGATTATCGTCTCTTCTATCGCCTCCGCCCCGTTTCCGTGTTCCTTCACCATCCGGTCCCTGATTTCACAGAAATCGAAGATCCCCTTCGCAAATCCCGTTATGTTCCTCTTCGTATATACGTTCACGGGAACATACGGTTTGTCCGGAACGGGAGAGGAAATAGACGAAGCGAAAATTCTCTCCGGAACAATCTCATCTCCTACATAGAAAAGATAGTACTCTACGTCGGGAACGTCCAGCTTTTTTCTCCTGTATTTTCTATCTTGAAAGTCTGGAATCACAACCGGATAAAGAGCAGCATGATACTCGTCAATCCGGAATGGAATATTTTCCGACCACCATGTCTGACACTCTATCAGAATCAGAGTCTTTTCCCTCACAAGAAATGCACAGTCATTGTAGATACCCATCACGAATAGGTTTTCTATGTTAACGAGTCTGAGGTCCTCTTCTGTCGCCTCTGTATCCTCCGGGTGAAGAGACCTGTAGATTCCAAGAAGATAATCCGGTCTTTTTACACACAGAGCGAAAAGCGTATCCTTGAGCTTCTTGTTCGGAATGAGATTATGTTTGTCTATGATTTCGCAGTAATAGTCGATTCCCCTTTTATAAGACTGACTGACCATTTTCTTTCTGGACATTTTCTGCCTCCTATCATATATAGGTCAAAAACCGGCTGAAAATGTCAAAATCCGTTCCGGATAGACCTAAAAATAGAGGCCACGAATTACCGTTCACGCTATTTTTTCCTGAAAGAAATCAGTAATAAGCTCGAACACATGAGCAGATTCTGTAATTTCCAACAATTTTTCACAAATTGCAGAAACAGCTTCTGCCAGAAGAATGAAAAGAGATGAGAGATACGGCTATATGGTTGCCTCTCACCTTCTTACTGCCATAGCCCCTTTGATAAACATCCCTGCTGCAACCGTCGGTTAACATCAAGACATGTTTTCGTCTTTTTACTCTCCTATCTGATTTCACTTCAGCTGTCTGCACATTGAGCAGGAACGAGTTGCCCGGTGCTTTATTCACATGTATCGCTCTACGTAATCAAATACGATATGTCGTCCCGAGCAGTTATTTCATAACTCTTGGTATCTGCTAAATTTCTTAAAAATGCGAAGCATCAATTTGCTAACAGGGGTGAATACAGCTACAATATGGACGTGAGAAATTCTGAATTTCCTGCTTGATGAGCATGAAGTCTATGCCCTCGTCGTGCACGGAACAACGGATGTGCAGGGGCTTGTTGCCCTTCGAAGAAATGATGATTATCAGGCACTCTATGTTGCCTGGATGTGCGCCTCTCCGCAGAACAATAAGGAGCTTACAGATAAGCCCAGATTTTCCGGAGTGGGAGGACACCTCTTCGCCATCTGTGTCGATAAGGCAATTGAGTACGGTTTCGAGGGAGTGATTACAGGATTTGCTGCAAATGAGAAGCTGCTGAAACATTACTGCAGCGTATTCGGGGCTGTACCGTTAAAAGCACTTCATCCATATCACTTCATGATTGAGGAAGACATGCAAAGAAGATAAAGGAGTCATATAGCTATGAATGGACAGATGCAAAATTCTAACCGCAGATACCAGGAATCCTTAGGAAACATGTCGGCTCCCGTTCTTTTCAGTCAGCTTCCAAAGGTGAAGATGGACCTCTGCGGGCTTTCCCGATATGCCAGAGAGAAAGGCGTAACGGTCAGAGATCTGACGGAAGAGGAAAAGAACAGGTTCGGAGTGTTCTCTGTGTATGCGGATGAAGGAAACAGGCAATAACCCGCATCTGTCACGATGTACTTTCCTGTTGTGTACGCATTTACCTGACATCATTTTCCCAGGTCTCTGCAAAACCATACGCAGTCTGAGCCGGAGCCTCGTCAATTGCAGACTTCTCTACGCCCGGTGTACTTGTAGATTTTCGACTGCTTCTTCGTAAGGTTGCAGCGCCTCCATACCTACCCTGCGAAGGATTCCTGTCGGCATGTATTGTCTGAAGGCTGTCAATTGTCAGAGTAGCCGCGAAGGACTTTCTGTCTCCCGTAGTACAGACATATGATGCGGATTGCTGATGTCACCAGATTCCTGATCTACCAGTTCCATGTTGTCTCCAATCTATGAACCAGAATATCTGCTCTGCACGCAGCGTTATCAGAAGGATGACGAGAACGTGAGAGACGCAACAATATGGTTCTTTATGTCGGCTCCGTACTCGTAGCCTATTCTCAATACAGCCGGAAGCTTGATGAGGCCGATGAGGGAAAGCGACGACTGCAGCTCAACACCCACGGAGAATCTGAAGCCGTTCTCGAGGTTGAAGAGCGACGAGAAGAAGACCGCAGCCGACGATTCGTCGAGAATAAGGAATTCTCCGAAGGTCGGGGACGAGAGAATATTGAGGCCGAACGTCAGATCCGAGAAGAGATTGAAGAGGCTGCTCCCGGTTCTGAGGCATGTCGCACCGTAGGAAATCGTGCGGGATGTGAAGTTGTCGTAAATGAATACCGGAACGCTTCCCTTCCCGTCCACGCTGAAGCGTGCCCTCACGGATGCCGTGAGATACAGGACCTTCGTGAAGTCGCAGCTTCCCTTTATAGTCGCCTGCACGTAGTTTCTCACTTCGCTCTGGAAGAAGCTGTCGCAGGTGAACATGTAGGCGATATCTCCTCCGACGGTGAAATCGGAACCTGTGTAGTTCGCCTGGGCAAGGAACGAGAAGACAGTGCCTTCTCCCGTTCCCTCCCTGTCGAAATCCTTTGCGTATTCGAAGCCCTGGTTTAAAGAGACGGTGAGACCGTCCTTATACCAGAGATACATGTCCATGCTTTCCTTTGCATAGAGGAAGGGATAGAAGGATGAGGAAGGCCTCAGGAAATCCGAATAAGCCTCGAGTTTCACGCGGTAGTTCGAGAACGGGAACCAGGAGAACTCGACTCCTCCCGAGAGGAACATCTCGGAGGATGCGAGGTTCTGCGAGTTGTGTCCGAGCCCCGCGACAAGCGAGAGCTCGCAGGACGAGAACAGAAGCCTGTACTCGAGTCCCGTCGTCATGCTGTTCTTCATGAAGTGCGGGGAGAAATCGGAGTTGAGTGCGGAGAAGTCTATTCCGAGGAGCGCTGCGGAAGTGCTCTTGAGGCGTCCGAAGTACCTCATGGAGCGCTTGAGGTCGTTGATTCTCCCGGTCACGGCTTCGTTACCTGCAGATTCCTCTCCCTCTTCACTCTCCTCCTCTTCCGCCTTATACAGCGCCTCCAGTTCCTCGGAGTGCTCTGCTGCACTCTCGTACCCTATCTGGGCCATTTCGTTGGCCTGGCTGAAAGCCATGAAGGAGAACTTCTCGACATCGCATCTTATCCAGATGAGGGACGAGTACTCCTTGAGTTCGCTCGATGCCTTCTGCCTCTTCCCGATATCGAACGAGGAGTTGAGGACAGTTACGGGATTGTAGAGATTAATCGTGTCGGCATCGTAGAACGATGTCGAGAGGATGACGGTATCTGTATAGTCGTATGCCGCATTGATAGGCGCAAGCGATATGACTCCGCCGTCGATTAAAAGGTGTCCGTTGTATCTGTAGGGACCGAAGTACACGGGAAGAGCGAAGGAGCCGATGAGGATGTCGGAGAACGAGCCCTCCGTGATTCTCACCTCCCTCTTGCTCACGAGGTCGTCGCAGACGACCATCACCGGGATTTCCGTATCTTCAAGTCTGAGGTCCTTTCCGACAATGTATTCGATGAGGGCCTTGAAGCCGTCGGCACTGAGGAAGCCTCCCTTGGTCGGAAGAGTAAGCGAGAAGTATGAGGATATGTCTCCGACATTGAGCATCTCCTCGATTTCCGTGGGAGACACACCCGCAGCATAGAGCATGCCGATGATTGAGCCCATCGAATTGGAGACGATGAAGTCGGGCTTCACACCGATTTCATCAAGGTACTTGAGAACTCCTATGTGTGCACACGCTCTCGCGGAGCCCCCCGTGAGAACGAGGCCGATGGGATCTCTCTCCCCTTTCGTGCGTTCGAGAATCCTCTCTCTGAAGTTCTCGTCCCCGTAGACAATAGCCTCATCGGAAATGAGGATTTCCTTCAGAAACTCGTCGTTTTCGACTTCCAGGTATGATGTATCTTCTTCCGTCTCTTCAGAAAAGAGCGGAGAGAGAATGAGTGCGGTTATAAGGAGCAGAAAGAGAATCTTCTTCATTGCCGTTATGATATCCCTTCCGTCTCTTCCGTTCAACTTCAAAACGGCGAAGGTTGAACAATTCCTCCCGATTCTGCTACCATCTGAGAGCAAGGCGTGATGGCGGAATTGGTAGACGCAGGAGACTCAAAATCTCCCGAGGGCGACCTCTTGCGGGTTCGATCCCCGCTTGCGCTAAACAAGAAGAACAGATTCTGGCTTCAGAATCTGTCTTTTTTT
>CAVFVX010000082.1:0-11763 GCA_963626075.1 Acutalibacteraceae bacterium | reverse complement strand
CGACGCCCTTCTCGGTGAGTCGCATCAAGAGGAGGGGCTTTCCCTCCGCAGTCTTTCTCAGGCGCGAGCGGATGAATACTTCGGCAAAGCGGGTGTCCGAGAGATAACCCTCGCTTTTGAGGGTATCGAGGGCGGAGTTGATTTCGTCCTCCCTGAAGCCCTTTTCCGAGAGCTTCTCCTTCAGTTCCTTTTCTGTATGCTCACGCCGCGTGAGCAGGTCTGCTGCCTTGTCGTATACACTCATGGTATCTTAGATGCGAAAAGGCCAGATGACCTGGCCTTCTCTCTGTATGAAAACGATTAACGCTTTGAGAACTGGAAGCGTCTTCTTGCTCCGCGCTGACCGTACTTCTTTCTTTCGACCATTCTCGGGTCTCTTGTCATGAGTCCGGCTGTGTGGAGAGCGCTCTTGAGGTTCTCGTCGTAAGCAACGAGAGCTCTTGCAACACCGTGTCTGCAAGCCTCTGCCTGGCCGTGGATACCACCGCCGCATACGTTGATTACGAGATTGAACTTTCCTTCAGTCTCCGTAACTGCGAAGGGTTCGTTGACCTTTACGCAGTCAGCTGCGTCGACGAAGTATTCGTCGATCTTCTTTCCGTTTACGATAATCTCACCGTTGCCTTCTCTGAGGTAGACTCTAGCAACAGCAGTCTTTCTTCTGCCGACTCCGTGTCCGAGGTCAACAACTTTGTTTTCATTCTTTGCCATTTCAGTCACCTCTCTTAAAGTTCAACTTTTTCCGGCTTCTGAGCCATGTGCGGATGCTCTGCACCTGCATAGACGTGCAGGTTCACGAAAAGTCTTGCACCGAGCTTGCCCGAGGGAAGCATGCCCTTGACAGCGTGCTCCATAGGATATGTCGGCTTGCGGACGATTACCTTGCCGTAGTTCTCTGCCTTGAGTCCGCCGGGGAACATCGAGTGGCGATAGTACATCTTGTCCTCGACCTTGTTGCCCGTGACGTTAGCCTTGGCAGCGTTGATGATTATTACATAATCCCCCATGTCCTGATGAGGAACGTATTCGGGTTTGTTCTTGCCTCTGAGGATTCTTGCTGCAGCAACTGCAACACGACCGAGGTTCTTGCCTTCAGCATCGATGATATACCATTTCTTCTCCATCGTAGCCGGCTTAACAAAAATAGTCTTCATTTCATTCATCCTATCTTTTAGTAACCTTGAGAACACCGTTCCCAACCTTTCGGCATCTGTCTGGAAAGGCCGAAGTCTCCTTTCTTGTCCGCAGGGCGGTCGCTCAGCTCTGCAAAAGGCGCTTCTCCTCTCCGTCAGCCCGTCTTCCCTCTTCTCAACCGTCCGACGCCCTCGGGAAAGGAAATGGCGGACATAAGTCCAGCGTCAGAAGAGAAGTATTCATCCGGGAGGCAGCGGATAATCCTAAGCTTCAGCCCCTGTGGCAGGCCCCGCTCCATCCTATCCGATACGCAACTGATGGGTCTCGTATAAACGAACTCTGTTATTTTAGACAATTCATTCCTTTGTTGTCCATACGTTTACCCGATTTTTTCAATATTCGCATGTCCCGCGACGTAGCGCGAGGTGCGTCCGGAGTCGTATGTGACGGTCAGAATGGTCTTGTCGGGGCTCACCGTTATGTCGGTTATCGTACCCTCTCCCTTGTCCGTGGCCTTCACTCTGTCGCCCTTTTTGAACTCGAGCTGTTTGGTGTCGGTCTTGATCTTCGGCTCCGATTTTCTCGGGGACGAGAAGTCATAGCCCTTCGCCCAGGACGGGGTATTCGTGAACGATGACTGAGGCTTCGGGGTGTATGAGGAACTGAATGAGCCGTAGCTCGAGGGTGTATCACCTTCGAGGAGCGAGGAGGGAATATCACGGAAGAAGCATGAGGGAGACGTGTACTCCGTCTTTCCCCACATCATGCGGCTTCTGGCATAGGAAAGGTAAAGCTTCTTTCTCGCTCTCGTCATTGCGACGTAGAGTATTCTTCTCTCCTCCTCGAGCGACTCCGCATTCTCCGCATTGCGCCCGGGGATTATCTTCTCCTCGAGGCCCACACAGAATACCGTGTCGTACTCGAGTCCCTTCGTGTTATGCATCGTTATGAGTGTGACGCCTTCCCTGTCTCTCGGGTCGTCGTTACCGAGAACGGTTGTGTCGAGTGTGAGGCGCTCGAGGAACTGAGAGAGAGCCTCACGCCCCGCCTGCGGCTCGGTGTCCGTCTCCTCTTCATCGTCAGCAACGCTGTCCTCCATTCTCTCGTTACCCTCGAGTACGGAGACAAGCTGCGAGAGGTTCTCGAGCTTCGACTGCCTCACTGCTCTGTCGGGTTCAGCCTGGTAGTACGATAAAAGCTCGGTCTCCTCGAGTCCCTTCTGCATGATCATTCCGAGGCTTTCTCCGTCATGGAGGCGGTTTTCGGCATTCTCCCATGCCTTGAGGAAGACTCTTGCGCCTTCCGTGGCCTTCGGAGTATTCGAAGAGCAGTAGAGGGAGAGCGAATCGAAGATGTCCTCGCTGTAGGAGAGAATCTCCTCGAGTTTCTTATCTCCGATCTTCCTCGCGGGTTTGTTTATGATTCTCGAGAATGATACGAGGTCCCTGTGATTGAGAAGGAGTCTCAGGAATGCAAGAGAATCCTTGATTTCCTCTCTGTCGTAGAACTTTAACGCTCCGATTACCTTGTACGGGATACGCATATCGGTCAGTGCCGTTTCAAAGGGCAGTGACTGGGCGTTCGTGCGGTAGATTATCGCGGTATTGTTGTAGTCCCTGAAGCCGCGGATTATGTCGACAACACGCTTTGCCTCTATCGTTCCGTTCTGGGAAATCAGGACCACGGGCTTCTGTCCCTTCTTTCCGTCCGCGGAGACGATGTTCTTGCTGTGACGGTGGGCGTTGTGCTTTATGAGCGCCCCCGCAGGAGCGAGAATCTGGTCTGTCGAGCGGTAGTTCTTCTCGAGCTTTATCTCCCTGACGTTCCTGAAATCCTCGGCAAACGAGAGTATGTTCCTGATCTCCGCACCGCGGAATGAGTAGATGGACTGGTCGTCGTCACCGACGGCTATGAGCTGACTCGAGGGGGAAACGAATCTCTCGAGGAAGCGGAACTGTTCACCGTTCGAGTCCTGGTACTCATCCACGAGTACGAGGCGGAAGCGCTCATGGCAGTAGCGCCTTGCGTTCTCGTCTGTGTCCAATAGTTCTACGGCCTTTCCGATGAGGTCGGCGAAGTCTACGTTGCCGCTTGTTCTGAGGGCATTGTTGTAGGACGCGAAGACGGCGCGGAAATCGCTGTAGCGCGAATAGTCGGCAGCCTTGCTGTCACTCGGCGTCAGGCCGAGATCCTTCACCTTCGATATCGATTTATATATTTCCCTGAGCTCCTTCCTGTCCTTGTTCGATACCGATGCCAGTATCTGGAAGGCGTCATCGTCATCGTAAATCGTGAAGTCGCGCTTCAGCCCCACACTTTCCCCGAAACGTCTGAGTAGCGACGCGCAGAGCGAATGGAACGTTCTCACGACCATCTTCGTCGTGTCCACATCCGGCAGCAGTGCCGCGATTCTGTCCCTCATCTCCTTTGCAGCCCTGTTCGTGAAGGTCACGGCACAGACCTGGGAGGGATAGACGAAATGGTTCTCTATCGCATATGCAATCTTATAGGTGATGGTAAGCGTCTTGCCGCTTCCGGCACAGGCAAGTATGAGGAGGTTGTTCTTCTCGTCGAGCACAGCCTCCTTCTGCTCTTCGTTGAGTACTGAAAGGTCAATCAATTAGAATACCCTCCAGGTCCACTCCGCGGACGCTTCTTATTCCGACACGGACGACATCGCCGCTTCTGAGGCCCCGCCCCATGATGACAACTGCGCCGTCGACATCGGGAGCCTCGGAGTATATTCGGCCGATTGCAAGGTCCTCGCCGTCGATTATCTCCTCGACGAGTGCACGGTACTCTCTGCCGACAAAGCGCTGGAGGCGCTTTTCGGTAATCGCACTCTGCTTCTCCTCGAGCTCCTTCTGCCACTTCTTTGCTTCCCTCTGTGCCCTGTCGTGGTCCTTCTGGTTTCTCATCTTATAGGCGGGGGTATCCTCCTCGCGGGAGTAGAGGAAGGAGCCCATCCAGTCGGGCTGAGCCTTGTCGAGGAATGACAAAAGCTCCTCGAACGCCGCCCTGTCCTCGCCGGGGTACCCGAGCATCAGAGTCGTTCTTATAACGGCATCGGGATTCTTCTCCCTTATCTTATTGAAGAGCTCTGCATATACTTCCCCGCTTCCCGTTCTCTTCATCGAGAGAAGAACCTCGTGGTTCGCATGCTGCACGGGGATGTCGAAATACGGGAAAATCTTCTTCCTCGAAGCGACAAGATCGATGAGATCGAGGGGGAAGGTATCGGGATGGATGTAGAGCATTCTGAGGACGAAGTCGCCGTCCAGGGACGAGAGCGTGTCCATGAGCTCCACTAACCTGCTCTTTCCGTATAAGTCAAGGCCGTAGGCACCGAGATCCTGGGCCACCACGTTTATTTCGTAGATGCCGTTCTCTATGAGCCTCTCTGCTTCCGTAACTATCTTCTCGAAAGGTCTGCTTCTGAGAGGTCCCCTGATCACGGGGATTGCGCAGTACGAGCAGCAGTGATTGCAGCCTTCGCTTATCTTGAGGTATGCACTCCGCGGGAAAGAGAGAAGCTCCTTTCTGTCGTCGCGTTCCCTGTCGGGATCGGGGTACGGGGGCACAAGGACAGGCCTCTCCTTATTTTCGACTTTCTTCAGAACCTCCGGAAAGAGGGAGAGATCATGGTTACCGAAGATTGCATCGGCTTCGTCGAGCTCCATCTCCTTCCCGTAACGCTCGGCGAGGCACCCCGCCATTATGATCTTCGCCTTCGGGTACTGCTGTCGCAGGGAGAAGAATGTGTTTATGGATTCCTCCTTGGCGCTCTTTATGAAGCCGCAGGTGTTGACGACGATTACGTCTGCACTGTCTGCATCCGCTGTTCTTTCATAGCCGTTCTCCTCAGCGTATGTGAGAAGAATCTCCGAATCGACCTGGTTCTTGGCGCAGCCGAGGCTTTCCATGTATATCTTTTTCATGCTCTCAAGATAAAACAAAAAGAAAAAAGAATGTAGCCACCATCACTCGGAATCGTTCCCGATTTTCCCTATTGTCTCAAGGCACTTCTCAAGGGCGTCCTCACCGCTCTTTATGGGAATGTCGGGGGTGACGCCCGTGAGCGCCTTGATTCCTCCCTTTCCGTTGTCGATGACACAGGGATTGAAGGTTACCGAGTAGCCGGAATTCCCGCTGAGGGTGTAGACGTGGCGGGAAACTCCCGTTCCGTTACCGTATGTGTTCTCTCCCACGACTGTCGCCCAGCCCGTGGCCACGGAGAAGGAAGAGAGGAAGTCCGCCGTATAGGACGTGTCGCTGTCGACTAGGAGCCAGCGGCGGGCTTCACAGAAGATGGAGGAAAGCCTTCCCTTTCCGTATGACTTCTCGTATGTGACATCGACGTATGCATCGAGTTCGTAGCGGTTCGAGCGGGTGTAGATTACCTCATCCTTATAATAAAGGAGAGCTGTCTCCCTGTTCCTGAAGAATGCCCTGTAGGGGTAGCTCCACTCCCCGCCGAAGAGAGAAAGAAGACTGTCAAGATTGTAGCTCTCCCCCTTACGGCAGCCTCTGACGTCTATGATGATGTCGCTGACGAATCTTATCTCCGAGAGCTCCGACACAATTCTCTCGATATCGAGGTCTTCCTCCTCGAAGCTCTTGATGGTGATTACCACTGCATTACTCTCCGGAAGAAATGTGACACGTGAGGAATATGCCGTACCCGTACTTTTTATCGAAACGCCGGATACGGACGCCGTCAGCGTCCGAGAGATGTCTATCTCGTCATACGCGCTGTATTCGCTCGCTATTCTCTCGAAGACTCTCACCATGTCGGACGAGGACGATGAGGCGCTGAACTCCTTTCTGTATTCCTTCCGGATTTCGTCCCCGTCGATGCCGTCCCTCTCGGCATAGAGAAAGAGCGGAAACTCATCCTCCAGTGTCTTCCAGAAGCTTCTGTATGCCTTCGCATTCACTCCGCTGGAGAAGACAAGAGAGAGGAAGAGTGAAAGAAATACAGTGAGGGATAACAGCTTCTTCATTTCTCCTACATTACCATTTTTCTCCACCTCCCGTATGTAAAATCTGAAAACTTCGCATTCCGTGTTGTCTCTTTTCCCTCTTGCGGGCTATTCTTTCTTCATGGACAGAAACATCAAGGTCATAGGTGAGAAGGAAGAGAGGGTGAGAGCCCTTCTGAAGCAGACGGAGAAGGACGTGAAGAACAGGGCCTTCACATACTACGGAATAACACGGCCCCTGTACCGTCATCTCTTCTTTGCCCACATGGAGAAGGACGGAACTCTCGGCAGCTACATAGACCGTGACGAAATCATCGTTCTCTCCGAGAAGCTTCTCGACTACCCCATCTCCACGGTGAGGAATGTCTTCATACACGAATGCGCCCACGCAGTGGACTGCATCTACAACGGAGTGTCGACGGGACACTCCCCGTTCTTCAGGGAGGCTGCGGAGAATCTCGGAATCGAGAAGGGATTCGAGAAAGCCAGGGTCAAGGTCGAGATTTCCGAAAAGATAAGAGCGAAAGAGAAACTCGACAAGCTCATGGCCATGACATCCTCGTCCTTCGAGAACGAGGCCTTCATAGCCCTCACGAAGGCGCGCGAACTCATCGAGAAGGCTGCACTCGAGGACGACGGGAAAGAGGAGAAGGAAGAGAAGATATACAGAGTCGACGTCTACGAGAAGAAGCGTATCTGTTCATATGTCTCGTACATCTCATTCATCGTCTCAGACAGCACCGGAACCTTCTTCGTGAAGAACCACACGGGAGAGGCGGTAGTCCTCACGGCCTACGGCTCCCTCGAGCAGTGCGAAAGCTCGCTCTATCTCTTCGACTACCTCATGTCCGCACTCGACGACGAAATAACAAGACTGAGAAAGCAGGGTAAATCCGTTTCCCGCGACAGCTTCATGATCGGCGCTTATGATGCAATAAGGAAGAAGACCCAGTCTGTGGATACCTCCCTCGTGAAATCCATAAAGCAGGAGACGGAACAGAAGGCAAGAAGACTGGCGTTCAAGGATTCAAATCTCACCACATCCCATAACAACGTCAGAGTCGACAAGGCAAGCTTCGACTCCGGCTCCTCCTTCGGAAGGGACCTGGACTTATCGGGAAACATGCAGAAGAGAATCAACAAATAGTACGGCCTGTTTGCAGCCGAATAAGCTGTCCTTCTTGTCTCTGCATCCAATTCCAGTGCCGCAAATCGGTTTGACAGAAAGGGTTACTCTGCTATACTGCAAGTAGGGATTTCCCTACTTTTTCGGATCAAAGGAGAAACGAACATGGATATCACCGGCATGAGAGATGCCAAGGTCATGGCCAAAGGACAGATTACCATTCCGAAGGATATACGGGATTATCTTGGTATATCGAATGGAAGCAGGGTGCTCTTTGTAATCGAAGACGGAAAAGTCCTCCTTGTTAATCCCGCAGTCTATGCACTGAAGATGATGCAGAAGGGCATGGCAGGAGAAGCTGAAAGAACCGGGCTGACAGATGAAGAAGCTGTCAACAATCTTGTAAAGGAGATAAGGAATGAGAGATCAGATGGCTGAAACTTCAGCCATTTCATACTCCGGCATTCCTCCCCTCTTCGTACATACGAAGGCGGAAAGGATGGAAGCGCGCTCTGCAGACTGAACCGCATCTCCCGATTTCAGGTAATTGTACAGAAAGCTTGCCGAGTAGCTGTCCCCGGCACCTACCGTGTCTTTGACCGTCACCTTCCGGGGCGGAATGCGGTACTCCCGGCCTACCGTAAAGATGACGGAGCCCTTCTCACCCTCGGTGAGTATCACAATGTCTACTTTGTACTTTCTCATGAGAGATGAAACATTTCCCGAGTCTGAAAGAGACAGCACGAGAGGGATTTCGTTCTCGTTGACCTTGAGTATGCTGCAGAGCTCGAGTCCCTCGCGGATGATGCTCTCCGAGTAGAACTTCTTCCTTATATTCACATCGAAGTACCTTATCTTCGCATCAACTGATGACGAGACCTTCCTCCATGTTTCATGACTCGTAGTGCTCCTGAGGGCAAGCGTTCCCCAGTAGAAGACATCGACTGACTGAGGAAGAGCGGATGCAATATGAATGTCGTCCCAGGCACAGGGATGATTGAAGACGTAGTCGGCTTCGTTCCCGTTCATGACAACATCGGCTCTGCCCGTCGGAAAAGAGGAAAGAGCAACATGTTCCGTTCCGATTCCGTTTCTCTTCATCACCGAAAGGGCATCCCGCCCGAGTTCGTCGTCTCCGACGGCGCTTATTACCGATGTGTCTCCTCCGCACTTATGAAAGTGGTATGAGACGTTGAGAGGTGCGCCTCCGATTGTCTTCTGCTCTCCGAATACATCGTAGAGAATCTCGCCGAAGGAAAGAAGCTTCACTTCCAGTAGCCCTTCATTCTTTCCCTGAGTGAGAGTCTGTAGGCTTCCCAGTCTGTAATGGGTTCTCTCGCCACACCGTCTTCGACTGCCGCCTTCGCAACCGCAACGGCCTCCCACTCTATGACTCTCGGGTCGAAGGGCTTCGGAACGATGTAGTTGCGGCCGAAGGAGAAATCGTCTCCGCCGTATGCTCTTCTCACTTCGTCCGGTACCGGCTCCTTCGCAAGTGCTGCCAGGGCCAGGGCCGCAGCCTTCTTCATGTTCTCCGTGATTTCCGTCGCCTTCACGTCGAGGGCTCCGCGGAATATGAAGGGGAAGCCCAGAATGTTGTTGATCTGGTTGGGATAGTCGCTTCTTCCCGTTCCCATTATACAATCGTCTCTTGTGGCGAGCGCATCCTCATAGGTAATCTCGGGGTCGGGATTCGCCATTGCAAATACAATCGGGTTGTCGGCCATAGAGAGGAGCATGTCGGGCTTCAGAAGGCCCTTTGCAGACACTCCCATGAACATGTCCGCTCCGACGATTGCCTCACCGAGTGTGCGGGCATTGGTATCCGATGCGAGCTCCGCATGAACGGGATTCATGTTCGGCCGTCCCTTGTATATGACGCCGTCGATGTCGGTCATTATGAGGTTTTCCTTCTTCACGCCCATTTTGAGGAACATCCTGGCGCACGAACAGCCTGCAGCTCCCGCTCCGGAGAAGACGACCTTCATGTCTTCAAGCTTCTTTCCTACGATTTCCGCGGCATTGAGGAGCGCAGCGGACGCGATGATGGCCGTTCCGTGCTGGTCGTCGTGGAATACCGGAATGTCACAACGCTTCTTGAGTTCTGTTTCGATGTAGAAACACTCGGGCCCCTTTATGTCCTCGAGGTTGATTCCCCCGAAGGAGGGAGAAATCGCCTCGACTATGTCGATGAACTTATCGGGATTCTTCTCGTTGACTTCGATATCGAATACGTCGATGTCGGCAAAGCGCTTGAAGAGAACGCCCTTACCTTCCATGACGGGCTTCGATGCAAGCGCTCCTCTGTCACCCAGACCAAGAATTGCCGTACCGTTCGAGATGACGGCGACAAGGTTGCCCTTGCTTGTATATTTATAGGCGTTGTCCCTGTTCTCATCTATCTTGAGCACAGCCTTCGCGACACCGGGCGTATAGGCCAGGGCGAGATCCTCAGCCGTCGAACACGGCTTCGTCGGGACGACGGAGACCTTTCCGGGTCTTCCTTCTGAATGGTAACGTAATGCCTTCTCTTCGAGATTATCCATATAATCACCTCGCTGACAGCTTACATCAGATAGCATTAATTATTCCATATCAGAAGAGATGTTATTCCCCTTCTCCGCATCGCACTCTGCAGATTTCTTCTTCGATTTCCGCATCCGTCATCCCGTCCGGAAAATCTCCGGCAGCCTCATTCCTTATTTCCTAGAAGACGGCAAGAGCCTTTTCCCGTGTAATCTCACCCGGAAGAAAGTCAAAGGGAGAGAGGTGCTCTCTGACAGCAGCCTCCGCAAAGAGACGGACTGCAGCAGACGGGGCAATTCCGCAGGTACTGCATACTTCTTCAAAACGGTTCTTCAGGACTTCGTCCATGCCGACAGTAAGACATCTAGTAAGCCATTTACGTTTTTATTTCTTTTTATTAAATCAATTATTTTGATTTCATTTTCCACCAGAGCCATGCTATTCTGTATACAGGTAAATAATACGGAGAACTCACATGGTTTTGATAGAGAAACAGAACAGATTGCATTCATTGCTACAACCGGAGAAGAAAGACAGGCTGTCGAGTCTGCCGCTGCAATGCTCAACCAAAACGGACATGGCGAATTATATTTCGGCGTAAATGACAAGGGCGAAGTCTGCGGTCTGTCAGAAGATGAACTGAATAAAGAGGACATAACAGCCGCCTTCTCGGACAATATCGAACCGGAGATGATTCCATCACTCGAACAACTGTGTTGTGATGGAAAAACAGTCATGAAGGTTTCCTTCTCCGGTAATCAGAAACCATACTCTGCATATGGGAAATATCTCATAAGGGTCGGGACACAGAACAGAGTCATGAAAAGAGATGAATTGAAGAATCTTGTGCTGAAGGAGGATTATTCAATTCCCTGGGAAAGGGAACAGGCACCAGTCACCCTCAACGACATTGATGACGATTCGCTGAAGAAATACTTCAGTGAAGCAGTCTCAGCCGGACGTCTCGCCATGAGTACATATGACAAAGCCGACCTTCTTACCGTGCTGGGGCTGTACCATGAACCGTATCTCAACAATGCCGCTTTCGCACTCTTCGGGCGGAATGCAACAATCTCTCTCAAGACTGCCTGTTATGCCACGGACGAGAAGATTACTTTCACCGACCTCAATGTGATAAAGGGGAACATATACAACCTTCTGAACTTTGCTGTCCAATATGTGTCGAATCACATCAACTGGAGAGCAGATATAGAACTCAAACGTATCGAAACTCCCGAAATTCCGGTCCAGGCATACAGGGAAATCATCGTCAATGCCTTCGCCCATGCTCTGTATGTATCGAGCCCGGAAATCGAAGTGGACATCTATCCGGGAAGAGTAACGATAACAAGTCCGGGTTCATTCCCGGACAATCTGACACCCGACGATTTCATAACAACCAGTCAGCTGTCGATGAAGCGCAATCCTCTGATCCTCGATGTCCTCTGCAGATGCAAGGATGTTGAAGAGCCTGGAACAGGCTTCAGAAGAATGGACGAACTCTGCAGGAAAGCCGCCATAAGCTGGGAATTCAGCAAACAACGCTACAGCTTCATGTTTTCCTTTATCAGGAAAAAGATAACAGGCATTCCGGATCTGGGGCAGGAAGAACTGACCGCTTACATGATTGTCAGAAATAATCCGAGGGTTACCAGAGAAGCACTTTCTGCCGCTCTGGGGGTAAGTATCAGGACATCACAGAGAATCACAGACAGTCTGATAGAGAAGAAGTACATAAGGAAGATGGGTAACAACCGTTACGGCTACTGGAAGATTCTGTGATTCAGTGTACCAAAAGTGTACCAGAATTTCTGAAAACACGTTCACAGGGGGGCGTTTCACCTGACATCCCATACCCCCCTCGAAAAGCAGGGATGCACCTACTGTGTTGGGACGCATCCCGTTTTGATGTAAGAAAATGCCCCCGGCCTGAGCTGAGGGCATATATCTCGGACTTTTATAATCAGCCTTCGATCGTGCAGTACATGAAATACT
>CAVFVX010000081.1:0-11988 GCA_963626075.1 Acutalibacteraceae bacterium | reverse complement strand
TTGCAGGGTCTTTCACCCTGCGGAAAACTTCCTTTGTATTGCCTTCGGATGTGAGTCCTCCGGCGCCTTTCTTATTAGAAAGGAGGTGATCCAGCCGCACCTTCCGGTACGGCTACCTTGTTACGACTTCACCCCCCTCACCAGGCGTACCTTCGGCACCGTCCCCCTTGCGGTTGGACTAGCGACTTCGGGTACCCCCGACTCGGATGGTGTGACGGGCGGTGTGTACAAGGCCCGGGAACGTATTCACCGCGCCATGCTGATGCGCGATTACTAGCGATTCCAACTTCGTGGGGTCGAGTTGCAGACCCCAGTCCGTACTGAGACTGGCTTTTTGCGGTTCGCTCCACCTCTCGGTCTTGCTTCGCTTTGTACCAGCCATTGTAGCACGTGTGTGGCCCAGGACGTAAGGGCCATGATGACTTGACGTCATCCCCGCCTTCCTCCGGCTTGTCGCCGGCAGTTCCGCCAGAGTGCCCAGCCTTGCCTGCTGGCAACTGGCAGTGGGGGTTGCGCTCGTTGAAGAACTTAATCTCACATCTTACGACACGAGCTGACGACAGCCATGCAGCACCTGTGGGGAGACTCCGAAGAGCTCAATGCTTTCACACTGATTCCTCCTCATGTCAAGCCCTGGTAAGGTTCCTCGCGTATCATCGAATTAAACCACATGCTCCACCGCTTGTGCGGGCCCCCGTCAATTCCTTTGAGTTTCACCCTTGCGGGCATACTCCCCAGGCGGTACACTTAACGCGTTTGCTACGGTACCGGAGTTGCCCCCGACACCTAGTGTACATCGTTTACTGTGCGGACTACCAGGGTATCTAAACCTGTTTGCTCCCCGCACCTTCGCGCCTCAGCGTCAGTCGTATGCCAGATGCTCGCCTTCGCCACCGGTGTTCTTCCAGATATCTACAGATTTCACCCCTACACCTGGAATTCCAGTGCCCCCTCCTGCACTCCAGCCAGGAAGTTTCCAGCGCAGCGAGCGGTTGGGCCGCCCAATTTAACGCCAGACTTTCCAGGCCACCTGCGCGCCCTTTACGCCCAATGATTCCGAACAACGCTCGCCCCCTACGTATTACCGCGGCTGCTGGCACGTAGTTAGCCGGGGCTTATTCCGTGTTTAACGTCATCCCGGAGGCATTCCCTCCTCCGGTTGTTCCTCTACACGAAAAGGACTTTACAACCTCACGGCCTTCATCGTCCACGCGGCGTCGCTCCATCAGACTTTCGTCCATTGTGGAAGATTCTTAGCTGCTGCCTCCCGTAGGAGTCTGGGCCGTTCTCAATCCCAATGTGGCCGTTCAACCTCTCAGTCCGGCTACCCATCGTCGCCTTGGTGGGCCTTTACCTCACCAACTAGCTAATGGGCCGCGGGCTCATCCTCCGGCACTCCCGTAGGAGCTTTCCCGGTCCTTCATCTGAAGAACCGTCTTATGCGGTATTATCACATGTTTCCATGTGCTATTCCCCACCAGAGGGCAGATTACCCACGTGTTACTCACCCGTCCGCCACTTCCGGTCCCGAAGGACCATTCGTTCGACTTGCATGCTTAAGACGCGCCGCCAGCGTTCGTTCTGAGCCAGGATCGAACTCTCCGTTATGGATTTCCTGTACCGAAGTACAGGTTAAGCTCTAATTCAATCTGTCTCTCTGAACGCGGCTTCAATTTCTTTCTACCTTCGTTCGTATTCTGAATTGACAGGAGCTCTCTGCTCCTATTTTCTCTCTCTTTCCCTTCGCTGGTTATGGTCTAAAAAATCATCGGCTCAAGCTGGCTAATTCCAACCCGCTCTCACGCGACTCGAATACATTACACTTTTCCCTCTCAAAGAACAAGGGGATTTTTCAACTTTTTTACATTTTTTCGGGATAAAATACTGCGTATTCCCGTAATTTCATACTCTATAATCAATAGAAGAAATCAGTGCAGTCTGAAGTCTCTAATGAACTCCCTCACGAGCGATTCTCCCCGGCTCTCCGTGTACTCTCTCTTCGATATTATCGACAGGGTTCCTGCTATGACGTATGTAAGGAAGATTATGAGCGAGAATACCAGAACCGACACCCAAAGGGGCTGTTCGTGTACAAGAAGGAAGATATACGGTCCTCTTATTATATTGAAGTAGTTGAGGACAACCATGACAACCGAATACAGCGCAGTCGGAACAGATGCAAGAAGAGCCTCCTTCCTCGAGAAGTCGGAGTATTCGTTGAAGAGGCGGAAGGACAAACAGGAAAGCACGGGACAGAGTATGAGTTCGAGGAAGTTGGTCCTGTCGAGAAGAAGTTCGCCCACGTCAGTGAAGTTGTTCATCGGGATACGTATGAAGACTACAACGGCAGCAGTCAGAAGCTCGCTCGTCACCGCCATGAAGCGGAAGAGCCTCACGCCGTAGGACGATTCCTTCGTCCTACCCCTAAGCTCGTTTATGATCGAGAAGACGAGAATGACGGAAGAAATCAGAATGAAAAGATTGGAATAGTGATGGTAGTACCTCAATACACTGAAATCGAATGACTTCCCGTAGTGGAAGAGAAGATGGTAGGCCATGTCGGCTTCCAGGAGGACAAGTATTATGTTGACAGAAAGAGCTGCCAGAAGCCTGTGCTTCCTCTCCATTTTCCTTTTCTCCTTTCCCTCAATCCATTACATATTTTACAGAGAGGACGGAGATGTTGAAGAAAAAAAAGGAATTTAACACAAAAGTCAGTTTGTTGTTTCACGTGTCAATATATTGAAATGCACTGAGTCGGAAAATTATAAGTTCAGAGTCGCTTCAATTATTGAATTCCGGGCCGCTAATTCCTATCATTCGCTCATGAAGAACAACATGACCCAGGGCAGCCCGTTCGCCCTTCTATTAGGATTCACACTGCCGACCTTCATCGGCAACATATTCCAGCAGTTCTATCTCATGGCCGACACCCTCATTGTCTCGAGACTCCTCGGAGTCAATGCCCTCGCAGCAGTCGGAGCCGTTTCGGGATATTCCTTCATGGTCACGGGAATGGCCCAGGGGCTGACGATGGGCTTTACGGCAATAATCGCACAGCGCTTCGGTGCGGGGGACGAAAGAGGAATGAGAAAGGCCTACGCAAACGGCACGATTCTCTCGCTCCTGATTTCCGTCATACTCGCCCTTGTCTTCGCGCTTTTCTCGATGCCGCTATTGAGGCTCATCAACACTCCCGAAAACATCATCGACATGGCGAACGACTACATCATGGTAATCTACGTCTTCCTCATAACCTCGGTCATGTACAACTTCTATGCGGGAGTCCTGAGGAGCATGGGTGACAGCCGTTCCCCTCTCGTCTTCATGATAATCTCCGCCGTTCTCAACATCGCACTCGACATCATATCGATCATATGGTTCGGCTGGGGTGTAAGAGGAGCTGCAATCGCAACGGTCTTCTCGCAGGGAGTCGCGGCTGTATTATCCTTTATATATATAAAGAGGAAATACCCCGAGTTCAAATGCTCTGCGGAAGAATGGAAATTCGACAGAAGACTCTCTAAGACGCTTCTTTCAGTCGGAATGCCGGGCGCCGTGCAGTACTCCGTTACCGCCATCAGCGTCATCATCGTCCAGATAGCCACCAACGGCTTCGGCTCCGACAGCGTCGCGGCATACTCCTGCGCCAGCAAGATTGAAACCATTGCAACCCAGTTCTACCCCGCCCTCGGCCTCGCAATCTCCTCCTACGCCTCGCAGAACCTCGGCGCGGGAAAGACAGACAGAATCAGGAAGGGCTTCCGCATCTCCGTCTATCTCGACATCGCCTACTCCGTCATCGGCTTAGCCGTATGCCAGCTTCTGGCTGCACCGTGCACCTATCTCTTTGTCGAGAACACACCGGAGAATGCCCAGATCATCAGCGAGAGCGTCATGTACGTGAAGAATATCGGATGGTTCTTCATACCGCTCGGGTCGATCTTCATCTTCCGTACCGGCTGCCAGGGACTCGGAAGCGGTAAGATTCCGCTTCTCAGCGCAACTCTCGAGCTCATCGCCCGTCTTTCGACGGCCTTCAGCCTCACCCGTCTCTACGGCTTCTACGGAATCTGCCTCAGCAACGCATGCTCCTGGATTACCGCAGGCTGCATACTTCCCTTCGTTTACCTTCACTACATGAAGAAAATCGAACTCAGGCTCGGGAAAAGTGAACGATTAAGCTACAATAAGAGGATTTGAATGTTGACAGATGACATTGATTTCTGTTAATTTTCTTCTGTTGCGAAAGAGGGCCGCTAGCTCAGCAGGTAGAGCAACGCCCTTTTAAGGCGTGGGTCATTGGTTCAAATCCAATGCGGCTCACTCTCTTGTCTCCTTCGTCTAATGGTTAGGACAACGGGTTTTCATCCCGTCAATGTGGGTTCGACTCCCGCAGGAGATGTGAAGGCTTGTCTCCTTCGTCTAATGGTTAGGACAACGGGTTTTCATCCCGTCAATGTGGGTTCGACTCCCGCAGGAGATGTGAAGGCTTGTCTCCTTCGTCTAATGGTTAGGACAACGGGTTTTCATCCCGTCAATGTGGGTTCGACTCCCGCAGGAGATGTAGAGAGACCGGAAGGTCTCTTTTTTTCGCCCTTTTCTCCCCTTTTTCATCAGAAATATCATATACGCTATTGACACTTCACTCTCTTGATATGATTATATGAGCAGTTATTCATATATTCACATATTTGGAGGACGACATGACTTTTTCATACAGAGTCAAGAACATGACAGCAGAGACTATCGAGAAGCTGAAAAGTACCGACGGAGTCGAATCCGTATCTTGCGAAGAGAACATGCTGACACTGGAAGGTAAACCCGACACAGCGGAAATCGAGAGCCTTATCGTGAGTGACGACAGATACACGAAGTACGTACTTCACGTCGAAATAGACTGCGCCGAGTGTGCACGAAAGGTCGAGGAAGCACTCCAAAAGGACGCTGCAAACGCCTTTGTTTCCTTCTCCTTCACGAAGGGGCAGCTTGTCGTCATCACGAAGAAGCCTCTTTCCGAAATAAAGGATGAAGCGAGGAGTATAGAGGAAGACATAGTCTTTAAGGACGAGGATAAAACGAAGAAATACACATTCTCCGTCTCCATTGACTGTGCCGAGTGTGCGAAGAAGGTCGAAAACGCTCTCAATGACAATGAAAATGTCGTGAAGGCTTTGTTCAACTATCCAAAGGGAAAGCTCACTGTCGAAACAAGCCTCGGTGAAGACGAAATCAAGGCTCTCTGCCGCAGCGTCGAAGATGAGATCGAGTTCACTGACGAGAAGAAGGAGAAGTATGTATTCTCAGTATCAATCGACTGTGCGGAGTGCGCGAAGAAGGTCGAGGATGCACTGAACGCCAGTGAAAACGTTGAGAAGGCAGTCTTCAATTACCCCAAGGGAAAGCTTACAGTCATCACGACACTCAGCGAAGACGAGATAAAGAGAATCTGCACGGAGGCCGAGGACGAAATAGAATTCCTTGGAGAAATGAAGGATTACGTATTCTCCGTCACCATCGACTGCGCCGAGTGTGCCAGGAAGGTCGAGGAAGCTCTTAAGAACAGTGAGAAGGTCAGGAAGGCATCCTTCGACTATCCGAAGGGAAAACTCTATGTCACAACAAGTCTCAGCGAAGAGGAAGTGAGAAATCTCTGCCTCTCGGTTGAGGACGAGATGGTCTTCCATACGGCTCAGAAGGCACAGAAGAAGGACAACGCTCCCTGCCGCATCGCGGCAGCTCTCGTCTTCTATTTCATCGCGAAGTTCTCGGGCTACGAGTTCATTGCAATTATCTCCTACCTGATTGCGGGTTACGACGTCCTGTGGAAGGCCGTGAAGAACATTCTCAAGGGAAAGGTCTTCGATGAGAACTTCCTCATGGGAATAGCGACAATCGCAGCTCTTGCGATTTCGTCCTATGACGAAGCCGCAGCCGTCATGATCTTCTACCAGATCGGCGAATACTTCCAGCGCCTGGCTGTCGGCTCCTCACGTGACAGCATCGGAAAGCTCATGGACCTCTCCTCGGACTCCGTAACGGTAAAGAAGAACGGTGAATGGGCTCAGGTGAAACCGGAAGAAGTCAGGGTCGGAGACCTCATCCTTCTCAGGAGCGGCGAGAAGCTTGCCGTCGATGCTACCGTCACCGAAGGCACCTCCTTTGTAGATACCCGTGCCCTCACGGGAGAAAGCGTCCCCGTCAAGGCGGAAAGAGGATCTCTCGTGCTCTCGGGCTCCGTCAACGGAGAGAACACACTCACACTGAAAGCCGAGAAGGAATACTCGGAGTCGACGGCATCCAAGATCATGAAGCTCGTCGAAGACAGCGAGGGAAAGAAGGCAGAGAGCGAGAAGTTCATCACGAAGTTCTCACGCTACTACACTCCCTCCGTATGTGCAGCTGCACTCCTCGTGGCAATACTTCCTCCCCTTTTCGGACTCACGGGGCTCAAAGACAGCGTCTACAGGGCGGCAATGCTTCTCGTAATATCGTGTCCGTGCGCTCTTGTTCTTTCCGTTCCTCTAACATATTTTGCCTCAATGGGAAGCTTTGCAAAGCACGGAATCCTCGTAAAGGGTGACGATGCCATCCAGAACCTGGCAAAGACGACTACGGTAGCAATGGACAAGACGGGAACACTCACAGAAGGCGTCTTCTCCGTCCAGAGCATAGAGCATCTCTCGTGTGACAAAGAACATCTTCTTGACTGTGTATATGCACTCGAGAAGGAGTCCACACACCCGATTGCTACAGCAGTACTCGAGTACGCGGGAGACAGAAAAGCAGAAGCGGACAACGTCCATACGATAAACGGAGTCGGAATCGAGGGAGACTACATGGGCCATCATATCAAGGCAGGGTCCTCGAGAATCATGGAGAATGCTCCCGAAGTGAAGGAGGACGGAACACTTGTTTATGTTCTTGAAGACGATGTCCTTCTCGGAGTTCTCGTCATTTCCGATAAGATCCGTACTACATCCTACTCCACCATCCGCGACCTCAGAGAGTGCGGTGTAAGCACAATATGCATGCTCTCGGGAGACAGGAAGGAAAGAGCAGAGACAACGGCACAGAAGCTCGGACTCGACAGAGCCTACGGAGAACTTCTTCCGGGGCAGAAGCTTGAAAAGCTGGAGGAACTCAGGAAGGAAGGTACACTGCTCTATGTCGGAGACGGTATCAACGACGCACCCGCTCTCAAGGCTGCAGACACCGGAGTCGCAATGGGTGGTGTGGGATCCGACACGGCAATCGAAGCTGCGGACTGCGTCATCATGAACGACGACCTGTCGCGCCTCCCCGTTGCCATCACGATAGCAAAGAAGACAGAGAGGATAACGAAGGAGAACATATATGTCAGTCTCATCGTCAAGGCTGTCGTATTCATTCTCGCAATCCTCGGCCGCGCCGACATGTGGCTTGCCGTGATTGCCGACACGGGCGTATGCCTTGTTGCAGTCGCAAACGCAATGCGGGCGATGCACTTCAGGGAAAAGAAGAACAACTGACACTACAATCCCCCGGGAAGCCGGGGGATTATCATGAACGCGGAAAAAGTCTTCCCAATAGTCAGCACCGCAATAAGCTTAAACGAGCTGCCAAAGGCTACTATCTGAATTTGACTTCCTCTTATCGACCTCTTCGTTCATATGTCATGAATCGAATCGGGAAAGGTACTGTTCAATGAGAGAAGCGTTGAGTTCCTTCTCATCAAAGTACGAATAACTGCTGCTGATATATGAAGTTCTGAACCATGGAACGGACTTCCCTCCCGTAACCTTCTCTTCAGCTTTTGCCTTTACTGAAAGAACAGACAGGTTGAGATTCAAAAAAGTATCCTCATCATCTGTTCCCTCATGGACGGTGTTATAGAGGTAACTGTCATTAACATTACACAGGATATCCAGACTTCGGACTGTCGTTCTGTCCGGTCTGTATACGACAGCGGTGCTGCGGTCAAGCAGATGGGCATGCAGTTCATTCATGTCATCTCTGTCGAGTACGGCAACACCATTTGTCTTTTTCACTCTATAGACATCGTCGTCATAGAAGCAGAGGGCATAGTCGGGACTGATGACCAGAACCGTAATGATACCGTATCCGGTAATATCCTCTCCATTCGCTGTTTCCCTTCCCTTCTGAAACGGGTTGAAGAACAGGAAGGGCACATCACTCAGTACGAAACCAGATTCCCCGGGAGCCTTGAGGAGACAGTAGTTCAATCCTCCGAGAAATTCGGAGTCATGCATATAATGCGAAGCAATCTCACTGACTGCTGAAGCACTCAGTCCCCCTCTCTCCGAGCACAGAAAACTTATGAGATCGGTTATTGAAATGACTTCATCTGGAGCATCGCCTAAAGTATGGTAGCAGACAGAATCCTTGATGTACGACCATGTCAATACATAGTTATAGAGCCTCCATGCAGAGAGAGCATCCTTACGGCTGTATTCGATTCTTCCTTCGAGAAGACCGGAAAGGAAAGAGACAAAATCCTCGTCTTCTATTCCGTCGTAGATTATCTCCTCTCCGGGAATATCATCGGGAATGGAAAACATGAACCGGTTTTCCCCCGCTTCTTCAGACTTGAAATAGAAATTCAGATTACCGCTCGCGTCCTTCCAGTTCTGCATGATCAAGGGAGGCAGATAATACATATTTCTCATTTCATCACACATTGTTTTCCTTCCTTTCAAGGCAGAGTGATGTGACATACTTCTTTCTTTCCCTCAGTTTCCCTGTAAGTATGTCGATATCAGCCTCGCCCATGCTTTCTTCCATCATCTTTATGTCGTACTGCTCCATCTTCCTTATGAACGGTCTCGGGTACTCCGTGAAATCCTCTCCTGCCTCAATGCGGTAGTAGACATCCCTTCTGAGGTCGAGGAACGAGAGAGAAAGGCGCGAGAGAATCTCCGGCGGAAACTCGGGATCAATGTCCTCCTTCGGGACCTTTATGAGATACTCGGGAATATCGAGATAGGCATTCGCCTTGATGAATGAAACAAGGTCATCACTGGCATAAAGCAGCAGTTTCGACTGTGCGTACTCTGCCATGTTGATTCTGAACCAGTCATCGTCTCCCAGTTCTAGTACATCATCTCCCGGTACGGAATATATGTCCCCGTCATAGAGGAACAGTGCGTATTTCTGTGAAATCGGAAGAATGACGCAGGTTCCGTTTGCAGTGAAGTCGGCTGCTGTCGACGGGTCGTCCTCGCTCACGAGAGGATTGAAGAGCACGACGGGATTGTCGCCGAGAACGAAGGCCCTGCCATCGGGAGCCTTGAGAAGACGGCCTCGTAAATCCGCCGTCTGGTAGAAGAAAAGAGAGGAATACCTCAGCATCGTCTTGAGCTCCGATGTGACAAGCGGAACCGTATCATATTCGAGAGGATCTCGCTTTCCTGTTTTCTCCTTGGTGTAGAGTCTGTCTATTCCGCAGAGCCAGTATTCCTTACGTATGTTCGTATAGGACGAAAGTACTTTTATGAGGTATGAGGTATGATAGAAGTCGAGGTCCAGGAGAGACGCATCCCCGCTCTGGAGACGGGTGAAGATGTCCGTGAAGGCGGGATCGTAGAAGGACGAGAGCTCGAGGAAGGCAATGTCGGATGTATTGACGAGTACCCTCTCGCGGAATATCTCCTGCGTCGTGAGGGTCTGGAATCTCCACTTGCCGCGGTTGTAGATTCTGAAGGTCCTGTCCCTCAGCATCCACATCCTCGAGATAAACGGCGGGATGTAGAAGACACGGATATACTTCTCGTTTGTTCCTTCCGTTCCGGGCATCTATTTCACCTTGAAAGAAGAGAGACGGCGTAGTCGATTCTCTTCTCGAGTGCTTCCTTTGCGGGAGTTCTTTCAAGGGAGCGTGCGAAGTACAGAGTATCGAACTGACTGAGCCCGGCACAATAGGGTCTCACTCCGTCCCTATCCATTTCCACCGACCGCGCCCTTATGCCGAATACAGAGGGATTATAATCATTCGTCATCAGATACGGATTTCCCTTCCCGTTCATCCATGACTTATCGGCATTCTCGAAATCCCTGACGACAGAGACCGGAGACAGGAGGAATGTGATATTGTTGAATAGAACTGTGTCTTCATGAGACAGCACACCGCTCATCAGCTTGTATACGTTCCTGTCGTAGAGACAGAGCATCCGCTGCGGCGTCAGCGGCATCATCAGAACGGTTCCGTTCGAGTGGAACGGCGTGTCGATGCTGTTCGTGCGTCCCGGAAAGAGAGGATTGAATAGAAGAAGCGGGTCGGCGGCGAGAATGAACGAGTCCCCTTCTGCAGCAGAAAGTATAACGGGTGTTAGGTCGAAGAGGTACGGAACTGCGAAGACGGCGTTGCGTCTCAGCATGATGAGCTCGGAGGCTGTCATCTTCTCTGAAAGTTTCCTCTTCACTTCCCCGGATACCTTCTCCACATTCTCCCTTGTGTTCTTCACTCCCTTCATGCTTTCCGAGAGGATGCTGTCGTAGCGTCCGAAGGAGAACGGGTTGGAATAGAATTCACTCAGGAGGAGCATTATCGTCCAGTAATCCGGCCTTCCCGATAAAGGAGAGTCTCCGGCTGCAAGAGACGATATTACCGAAGTGAACGATTCGTTCCCGAATACGTCAGTGTTCTCGAGGGCGTCGGGAGAGATGTCCCAGGCGATGTCTGTCGTGAACGCCTCGGCTGTCGGCGTCGAATAAAGCGTGTCGGCATTGAGTTCGATGTAGTCGATAGTCCTACCGTCGGATGACCATGACTTTGTAATTATCTGCGGTATATATCTGTATACATGTTTCTCTTCAGTATTCATTGATTCTAAACTCTCCATTCTTGTTTACCGACACAGCACACTTCAGCTTCAGTAGTTCTTCATATCCTCAAGCATTTTCGAAGCATGTTTGTATCTCTCTATCTGTTCTCGTTCGCTGATCATCAGCTTCCCGTTTTCTCCGACGTATTTTCTGTCACTCATTGCCAGAAGCCCGCAGTATGCACGTCCCTCGATTTCCTGGACTTCGACATATCTTGCGCGGATGGCGAAGACAGAAGGCGAATACGAGAATGACGCTGTCCATCTGTCCTGGGGCGAGCCTCTGAAAGAAGCAACATCTGTGATCGACGTGTTGTACACGACCGTATCACCGGAGGAAAAGACAGCTCTGTTATACTCGTCTACATCCTCTGAAGAAAGAATCAGCTTACCGTTTGTCTTCACAGGCTTATAGACGAAGCTGTCATAGGCTGCTACGGCATACTTCGGCGACACCGGCATGAAAAGGATTGCCCCGTTTGCCGTATACGGCTTATCGGACATGAGATCATCCGAGCCGAAAGCGGGGTCTGTGATGATTAACGGAAAGGATGAGAGCACAAAGGAAGAGCCCTCTGGAGCGGAGACGGGTACAACTTCCAGATCCAGAATGTACACGAGATAAAACATGGCCTTGAAATACTGACGAAAAATATCGTCCGCAGATTTCTTCTTCATCTCGGCTTCGAGTGCAGTCTTCATGTATTTCTTGTCATAACCGAAAAACTTTAAGGCCCGTCCGAAGCTGAACGGATTACAGTAGAACTGGATTGCCATGAGTTCTATCACGAGGTACTTCTCGTCAACCGAAAGGCTGTCAACTCCTATCTGGAGCTTCTCGAAGAGGTCACTGTATCCCTCGTTGTTGAAAAAATCCATCACAGCACCCGATTTTCCCGGATCAAGTTCCACGATGAAGACGTCTTCCTCAGAAGCCTCGGCGTATTCACCGTTACGGCTTTTGCAGAACGAGAGCTTTCCCTCTCCGTTTTTCCAAGAGCGGATAATCTCTTTCGGAATATACTGATATTTGATATCTTTCATTGTTAAAACCTTTGTTTGCGGAACCCCCGGGGCTTGTCCCGGGGAGGAGCAAACTTTCTCAGCCGATTACGTCGGCCGAACGTCTAAATTGCGAGCACATTCTATGAATGTCAGTTTCCTA
>CAVFVX010000080.1:0-12022 GCA_963626075.1 Acutalibacteraceae bacterium | reverse complement strand
CCTCCCTCGACGCAAGCGTCGGGGTTTCCGCCGGAAAGGTTTTAACAATGAAGAAAATATTCATAATCGGAACGGGAAACATGGGAGGAGCCGTGGCCTCGGCTCTCTCCGAGGATAAGGAATACGAGGTCTTCGTCTTCAACAGGACAAGGGAAAAGGCGGAGAAGAAGGCAGAGGGGAAAAGGATAACTGTTCTCGACAGAATCTCCGACGAAAAAAAGATGGACGCCGTGATTCTTGCCGTGAAGCCCCAGCAGCTGGATTCCGTCTACGCCGAAGCGGCGGCACTCGATGCGGGAATGTACATATCCCTTGCCGCGGGCGTTACGCTTTCGACACTCAGTGAGAATCTGAAGACGGAAAATGTCGTGAGATACATGCCGAACATCGCGGCTGAGGTTAAGAGCTCGGTGACAGCCGTCGCATTTTCATCCGCCCTCGGTGAGGAGAAGAAGGCCCTTGCTCTCGCTCTCGCTTCGTCGTTCGGCTCTGCCTTCGAACTCGACGAGAGCCTCTTCAACGCCTTCATCGGCATTTCGGGCTCGGGGATTGCATACGTATTCGAATTCATGCATTCCCTCGCACTCGGCGGAGTGAGAGAGGGAATTCCCTATAAGAAGGCTCTCGAAATCGTGACGGACACCTTAGAGAGTGCAGTAAAGCTTCAAAAATCGACCTCTGAGGGTGCAATTGAGAACGAAACTATGGTATGCTCTCCGAAAGGCACAACGATAGAAGGTCTTGTGAAACTCAAGGAACTTAACTTCGAGAATGCAGTCATCTCCGCTGTGAGCGCGGCTTCTGAAAAGGGACGGGCTCTGGGGAAGAAGGACTGAAAGGAAGAGGAAGGAAAATGATAGACATCAAGGAACTGAAGTCAAGAAGAGACGAAATCAAGAAGAACATCGCCGACAGATACATGAATGTCGACCTTGATCAGATCATCAAGGACCAGGATGACAGGCTTGCACTTCTCCTGGAAGTCGAGAATCTCCGCACAAAGAGAAACGAAACAGCCCAGAAGATGAAGGGAAAGCTCGACAACGAGACGAGAGCGAAGTACATTGCAGAGGGCAAGGCCATCAAGGACGAGCTGGCTCTTAGGGAAGCCGAGCTTGCGGAAATCGACCAGAAGTTCATGGCCGAGGCCAGAACGATTCCGAACTATGCCCATCCAGATGCTCCGATCGGCAAGGAGGACAAGGATTCCCTCGCAGTCAAGTTCGTCGGAGAACCCCCGAAGTTCTCATTCAAGGCAAAGGACCACGTACAGCTCGGTGAGGAGCTCGACCTCCTCGATTTCGACAAGGGTGCAAAGGTCGCGGGACAGAAGTTCTACTACATAAAGAACAAGGCGGTCATCCTCCAGATGGCTCTCGAAAGATATGCAATGGACATCGTCGTGAAGCACGGCTTCACACCGTTCATCACCCCCGATGTCGCGAAGGAGGAGATTCTCAACGGTATCGGCTTCAATCCCAGGGGAGCTGAATCGAACATCTACACCATCGAGGGAACAGATACATGTCTCGTCGGTACAGCTGAAATCACACTCGGCGGCTACTACAAGGATGCGATTCTCGAGAAGTCCGACCTACCCATCAGAATGACGGGACTCAGCCACTGCTTCCGCCGTGAGGCAGGAGGAGCGGGCCAGTACTCGAAGGGTCTCTACAGAGTCCACCAGTTCTCGAAGCTCGAGATGTTCATCTACTGTCTTCCGGAGGAATCGGATGCATTCCACCAGGAGATTCTCTCAATCGAGGAGGAGATCTTCAGCGGCCTCGGACTTGCATACAGAATCGTCGACACCGCAACGGGCGACCTCGGCGCTCCCGCATACCGCAAGTTCGACATCGAGGCATGGATGCCGGGAAGAGGCGACAACGGAGAATACGGAGAGGTAACGAGCACATCAAACTGCACCGACTACCAGGCACGCTCCCTCAACATCCGCTACCGCGACGATGACGGAAAGCTGAAGTTCGTCCACATGCTCAACGGCACGGCTGTCGCTCTCTCGAGAGCAATGGTTGCAATCATGGAGAACTACCAGAACGAAGACGGCTCCATCTCGGTTCCGCCGGCACTCGTACCCTACACGGGATTCGACAGGATTACAAAGTAAGAGAATATGGTCAGCGCGCTCAACACCGATTTCTACGAACTGACGATGATGCAGGGATTCTTCCTCCAGAAGAAGAATCCCCGTGTCGTGTTCGACATGTTCTACAGAACCAACCCCTACAAGGGAGGCTACACGGTCTTCACGGGCCTCGAACCTCTGATCAACGCACTCGAGAACTTCAGGTTCTCCGATGAGGACATCGAATACCTGAGGAGCCTCGGGAAATTCGATCCCTCGTTCATCGACTATCTTGCATCCTACTCCTTCTCCGGAGACGTCTACGCCCTCGAGGAGGGAACGGTCGCCTTCCCGGGGGAGCCGCTGATCAGAGTCGAGACCACGATGATCGATGCCCAGCTCATCGAGAGCTATCTTCTCAATACAATCAACTTCCAGACTCTCATAGCCACAAAGGCTGCGAGAATGAAGGTTGCAACCCAGGGCAAAGGCTCGATCATGGAGTTCGGCCTCAGACGTGCACAGGGAATCGACGGCGCACTCAGTGCCTCAAGGGCATGCTTCATCGGAGGCTGCGCGGTCACGAGCAACACCGCCGCGGGCAAGAAGTACGGCATTCCCGTCGCAGGCACGATGGCTCACTCCTGGGTCATGCTCTTCGACTCGGAATACGAGGCGTTCAGACACTTTGCAGACATCTATCCCGACAACTGCATTCTACTCATCGACACCTACGACACTCTCGGTTCGGGAATCGAGGCTGCGATAAAGGTCGGCCTCGAGCAGAAGGAAAAGGGTCTTAAAATCGGTGTCAGAATCGACAGCGGAGACCTCAGCTACCTCACGAAGGCGGTAAGGGTGAAACTCGACGAGGCTGGACTCGAGGATGCGACGATATGCATCTCGAACGATGTCACGGAGGAGATCATCCTCAACCTCGTCAACGACGGTGCCCCGATTGACAGCTGGGGAATCGGAACCCACCTCGTAACGGGTGGAACGCAGGCAGCCCTCGGCGGCGTCTACAAGCTCTCTGCAAAGGAGGAGAACGGAGTCTTCATTCCGACTCTCAAGATTTCCTCCTCCTACGAGAAGACGACGAATCCGGGAATCAAGCAGGTCTACCGCTTCTTCGACAGGAACGGGCAGGCACTGGCAGACCTCATCGCCCTCACGGACGAGAAGATAGAGAGCGGCATAAACCACATCTTCTACCACCCCTTCTCCACCGGAGACATGTTCATCATGAGGAAGAACAACTACGCCGAGATAAGACCGCTTCTCGTAAAGCAGATGGAGAACGGAAAGCGCGTGAAGCCGGAATGCACGCTCCCCGAGCTCCAGAAGAGAGTTATGGAAAGCCTCTCGCACTTCGACAAGACGTACAAGAGACAGATTAACCCGCATATCTACAAGGTATCGCTGACGGGAAAGCTCAAAGACCTCAAGGCAGAGCTTGTCCTCAAGGCGAAAATGCAGGAATGATGACAGGAGGCACCCGGGAGACCGGGTGTTTCACATACAGAAGAAAAAGATGGAAGACACAGCGGTACTCAGCAGTTTCAAGGACTACACGACATTCACCTTCGCAGGCACAACCCTCACCTTCCGTACCTGTTCCGGACTCGAAAGATACACCCGTATAATCACGTGGGACGAAGGCTACATCGAGGTCATGGCGAAGTACAGACAGAGAGAATACGAAATTGAGGAGTATATAGACCTCATCCCCGTACTTGACGAACTGTACATGGACAGAGATTCATTCCTCTCCCCGATAAGAAACGTCAGAATCGAATATCCTGTCGAATTCCGAGTTGATGATATCTGAGCACTCATCTATCGAAGAGCCGTCTATCATCCTGGATTCATCATTCATTATCGACTTCACACTTCCGCCGGAGAACAAGTATGCCGCCGTGTCCTCATACCTCATCAGATATTTCTTCTCAACTCCGGGAACCGACGTTCCGCTCTTCATGAACATGTCCCAGGCAAGATTGTAGTTTTCAACTGCACTCACTATGTACGGAGAATGCGTCGTCAAAAGGAGCTTCCCGTTTTCGGGGGTGTCGGTTAAAAGTCTCTTGAGAATCTCAACCTGCGACAGGGGATGAAGATTCTGTTCGGGATTCTCCACTATCTGGATAAGATTGAAACCGTCATGTTCGCAGGCAAAACTGGAGACGTAATCAGATACAACCAGAAGCGGAACGGCAGACTGCAGGCCGCTGGAAGCAAAGGAAAGCGGGATTCTCGATTTTCCGCTGCCGTCGAGTATGTATGTCTTCCTCGTCTCTGGATCGAATTCTATTCTGTAACCGCTCCAGAGTTCTCTTGGACCTTTGCCTGATGACATATTCGCCTTGAGAAAGAGCACGGCAATCTGATAGACCATCTCAGACAGCGATCTCATCTCCCAGGGAACATCGAAAGCACTTATGATGCTTCTTTCCGAAGGATGGTAAATAACCTGATGACAGTCATAACTACCGGAAGACTGGGTAATCTTTATCTTTTTTCCTTCAATGCGGAAGGAAAATGCGTTTCCAGAATACTCCAGCTCAGTCTTGTCAGAAACATAATCAGGACTGAGATTCCGATTGAGAAGACTCTCTTCAAAAGCTTCGAATGTGAAAGACTGAGTATTGAAAAGACCTCGAGAGAATACATCCTCAAGACAGGAAAACACCGAGTAGAGTTTCGCAACTGTGCTTTTTCCTGTTCCCTGATCTCCGATGAAGATTGAATATTTCGGTATTCTCAGTCTGCCATCGTGAAGAGACGATGTCCCCTCTTCGAGCGGTCCGAAGTTTCTTACCCTGAGAAAAACATCACCTTTCACTGTCGTTTCCTCCCCTTTTCAGATTTACATTCTTATTCTATCAGAGAACCGTAGATACTCAACCGCTGATTACTCCTCGTCCCACTTGTCAATGAGCGTGAAGAAGTCCGTCTTCTGCAGGTTGATCTGCTTCTTCTTTATCTCATTGGAAAGTACTTCTCTGTCGACATAGGGCTTCCACTTGCTGACGAAGCTCTTTCCCGCGATACGCTTTATCGAGAGGGCCTTCGTATAGAAGCGGTTCATGCCCGGACACTCCGAGCGGTCCTCGATTATGGAGACACGACCGGGAAACTGCACGGCAAGATCCTTCGTAAGCTTCACGCTGTAGCCGAAGAGCCAGGCACGGGTTCCGAAGTCTATGCTCTGGTAGTATTCGCTTATTATCTCGATGTCGTAGCCTCTGAGTCTCTGGAATAGCGCCCTGTCATAGAGTCCGCTCTGGAGAACGGGATAGAGTGTCCTCTGCTCCTTTCCGCTCTCGATATCCGGCAGGAACGACTGGGGATCGACCTCCTTTCCCCTCAGGTACGGCGCACGGAGCGTCGGCATCACCTCGGCTTCCGAGCTGAGCATCACGGGACATATCACGGCGGGATGTTCGCGCCCCGACATTATCGAGAGAAGAGACGCGCCGTCGAAGGCTATGAGCTCCATGTCGCTGCGGACGATGAGGAAATAGTCCGTGTAGCACTCGTCGGCCATGGCGTTTATGAATTCGCCCGTCGTCGTCTCGTTCTGGAAGACGATGAACGTGACCTCGGGATACTTCGACTGGATGGCATACTCCTCCATCCTGTACTCCGTAGTCAGGACGTGAAGCGAGAGATTCATGTTCTGGAGGTACCAGGTGATGCACTTCTCCAGCTCCTCCCTGCCTCCGAAGTCGAGTATGCCGACGGCAAACTGCTTCTGTTTGTAGAGAGAGGAGATTCTGAATCCCAGATCCTGTTTTCGAAAGACCATTCTATAACTGCTCATAGCTGACTGCCGTATCCTCCGGACGGAAAACCACCTTGTGGTTCTCTCCTATCATAGCATTTATATCCTTCGATGAGTGACCTTTTATGAGAAGAATCTCGCTCGAGTTGAAGGATGTGACGGCCTTCATTATCGTCTTTCCGTCCTCCTTCTTCACATCAACCACGTCTCCCTCGTGGAAGACGCCCTCGACGCTCACGATTCCGGAGGGAAGAAGCGACTTGTGCTTCAACAGAGCCTCGGCCGCTCCGTCGTCGACGATGATCGAGCCAGCGGAGGGTGTGTTGATTATCCAGCGCTCCCTCTGCTTTATCCTGTCGAGGGGGAGGATGTAGGTTCCCTTCTCCTCGCCTTCCATTATACGGATGAGTATATCGTCCTCGTAGCCGGAGGCAATCACCGTTCCGCAGCCGCCGTCCTGGGCGATGCGGGCTGCCATGAGCTTCGTCTTCATTCCTCCCGTGGAGAATGTAGAGCCCTTTCCGCTTGCCCAGGAGAAGACGGTGTCGTCAATCTCCCTGAGCTCCGGAATCATCTCAGCATTCTCATCGGTCTTCGGATTTCCCGTATAGAGACCGTCGATGTCAGTAAGGAGCACAAGAAGAGAAGCGTCAATCTTACTGGCAATGAGGGCACTCATCCTGTCGTTGTCGCCGAAAACGTTCCCGATTTCCGCTGTCGACACGACGTCGTTCTCGTTGAATACGGGGACGACACCGAGTTCGAGAAGCGTCTGCACAGCGGTACGGAGGTTGTTGTAGCTCCGTCTGTTGTTGAGAACGGAGCGTGTTATGAGAATCTGCGAACACAGAAGGTTGTGTCTTGAGAAAGCCTGCTGCCAGGCGTCCATCAGGACGGGCTGTCCGATTGCGGCGCATGCCTGACGGAGGGCTATATATCTCACAGCGCTCTCGTGTCCGAGAGCCTTGGCACCGAGTCCGACGGCTCCCGATGAAACGACGAGAACCTGGATTCCCTTCTTCCTCAGTGCTGCTATCTGGTCGACGAGCTTTCCTATCCTGCTTCTGTCTATTCCGCTTTCGTCTGCAAGGAGGTTGGTTCCCACCTTCACGACGATTCTTCTGACTCCCGAAAAATCCCTCATAGCTTTATTTCCCTGAAATGAAATGTCTTCTCCGGATTCTTTCCGCTGTACTCTCCGACCGTCTCGCCGTGACCTGTGAGAATCCACTTGGTGGTCATGAGACCGTCGAGTCCCACGGGGCCGCGGGCGTGCAGGCGTGATGTCGAAATACCGACTTCGGACCCGAGTCCGAATCTGTAGCCGTCGGCAAAGCGTGTAGAACAGTTCACGAAAACGTCGGCGGAGTCCACGTTGCGGGTGAACCAGTCGGCTTCCTTTCCGTCTTCAGTGATGATTGCATCCGTATGCTTCGAGGAATGAAGCGCTATGTGTTCTACGGCTTCCTCTGTCGAATCGACAACCTTCACTGCGCACTCCAGCGCGAGGTATTCGGTATCCCAGTCGGAGGGAACAGCGGGAATGCCGTCGGAAAAATACTGAAGGGCACGCTCGTCTGCGTGGACGGTGACACCTTTTTCCCTGAACGCTTCCGAGAGGCGCGGAAGAAGAGAGGCGGCAATACCGCTTTCAACGAGAACCGTCTCCGTACTGTTGCAGGCCGCCGGGTACTGTGTCTTCGCATCCGTGAGTATTCTCACGGCCTTATCGACATCTGCGGTATTCTCAACATATGTTATGCATAAGCCGTCGGAGTGTCCGAGTACGGGGATGTGGGTGTTGTCCATGACGTACCTTACAAAGCTGTTGGAGCCCCTCGGGATTATGAGATCCACCCATTCGTCTGCGGAGAGGAGTTCCTTCACGTCCTCTCTCGTCTCGAGGGCGTCAATCCAGTCGGAAGTGAAGGAGAAGTCCTTAGTCGCTTCCTTTATTATGTCGACAAGAACCCTGTTCGTCGCTGCGGCCTCGCTTCCTCCCTTGAGGATGAGACCGTTACCGCTCTTGAGCGCAAGGGATGCTATCTGCACGAGTGCATCGGGACGTGCCTCGAAGATCATGCCGATGACTCCGAGAGGAACAGTTACCTTCTTAAGAATGAATGAAGAGTCTATCTCCCTCTCCTCGCGGATGCGGAAGACGGGGTCGGGAAGAGACTTCACTTCTTTCAGCCCCTTTACCGACTGGTCCATCTTCGAGTCCGTGTACTTCAGCCTCGAAACAAGGGCTTCCTTCTCGCCCTTTCTCACAGCCTCTTCGACATCCCTGTCGTTGCTTTCCCTTATTCTCCCTCGGTTAGCCGAAATGGCATCGGCAATCGCTTCAAGTGCGCGGTTTCTCTCCTCCTCGCCCGAACGGGCAAGAAGAACGGACGCATTCTTCACTCTCTGAAAAAGACTTCTATCCATAGAAACAAAGTCTATCTTAAATCGCCTCTCTCAGCAATTATGAGTCGAGAGATAATGGTCCACTGCAACGACTACCGACGAGCCTATCGCCCTCGCCTTGTCGCTTATCGTGGTGTGATCCACTTCCTCGCCCCGGGGATCGATGTCGGCAGCCTTGAAATGCCGGGGCACTTCAAGTCCTCCGTGGAGAAGTCCTCTGATCTTCCCGTCAATCGAAGCATAGACGGGAGTATCGTCAACGTAAGCGATTATGTCGCCCTTCTTTACGACATCTCCGATTGCGGCGTTCTCCCTGAAGACTCCGGCACATGGTGTATGCATGACCCTCTCCCTGCCAGCTCCCGCAATAAGCCCCGGCGTTCCCGTATCGGGGATTGCGCTTCCTTCGTAGAGAATGCGGCTGAGGGAGTGCCCCCTCATTGTTTCTATGACGCAGTTGCAGTCGACTCCGCATGTGAAGCCAGGGCCGAGTGCGACGACGAAGGGAGCCATGTCGATTGTCGTTCCGAGGTTCTTCTTTGCCAAGATTGCATCGACGACTATCTCCGGCTGCAGCTCCCTTATTATATCTCCGTTCTTGTCGACGATGAGAGCGACCTCACCTCTCTTCACAGCATTCATGCACTCGTCAGCGTCGGAACACAGAGTACTTGTGACACCTTCTATTGTCTGCGCTCCCGTATAGATTCCCTCCGCGAAGGAGACCGTTCTTCTGATTACGGTGGGTTTGTCCGTCTCTGTTGCGACAACCATGCAGCCCGCATGGTGGAGAGCGACAATCGTTCCCGTCGCAAGGTCCCCCGCCCCGCGGACCACGACAAGACGGCGGTTACGCTTTATGTAGGGAACGCAGCTCTTGTGGGAATACGTTGCAAAGACCTCGGCTGCGACGGAAATTGAA
This sequence comes from Acutalibacteraceae bacterium, assembly GCA_963626075.1. Taxonomy (GTDB): domain Bacteria; phylum Spirochaetota; class Spirochaetia; order Sphaerochaetales; family Sphaerochaetaceae; genus Ornithospirochaeta. The sequence continues at coordinate 2,818 of CAVFVX010000080.1, read as the reverse complement.
ATCTCCTCCGGCGTCTCCTCCCCGATTTCGATTCCCATCGGAAGGTGGAACCTGGGATCCTTGGGTGGCTTACGCTTACGCGAGGAAAGAAATCCGATGTAGAAAGCGGGAGAGGAAGTGAGAATATCCTTTATGTTCTCCATCTCCTCGGGCACCGTGCATATGACCGCCGTGTTCTCGTTGATGACGACGCTCTCGAGACCTTCCCTGATGGTGGAGGAGAGAATCCTCTGTGCACAGGGGAAGCTCTCCCCGGTAAGGAGGTACTCCCTCGTGTCGATTACGCTTACGTTCCAGCCCGTGAAATGGAAGGTGTTGTAGAGGGCCCGTCCTACGTGCCCCGCACCCATGATCACAAGTCTTCTGTCCTTTATCGGTATGTCTATCATGATTTCAACTTCTCCGTACTGTCTGACCTTGAGTTTCTCCCGCCTTCCCTTTCCTTCCTTAAGCGCCTCGAGGGCAAGGCGTATGGCCTCGGCCTCGTGAAGTCCGCCTCCGACGGTTCCGGCTATCGTTCCGTCCCCGAAGACGGCCATCCTTCCGCTTTTGCGGCTTACGGTTCCCGTCGTCCCGATGATTGTCACGAGCGCGAAGGCCTCATTGTATTTCTCCTTCTCTGCAAGAAGATCAAACAGCATCGTATATGACTCCTTTTCTTTCACTTACAATATATGCGGAGACTCCCGAAGGCATGGAGAGGGAGAGTACTGTATTCCTCTCCTCATCAGTCATACTGTCTCCTCCGTTGAAGAGGATTATGTTCTCCGTGTCCTTTCTCATTCCCTTCATCGGACCCTCCGGAGAGAGGAGGAATTCCTCAAGGTATTCCCTGTCGACAACAGTGTCCCTCCCGTCTCCGAATGCGACATCCGTAGTTTTCTTTTCCACTCCCCAGATTCCGACGAGCGACACGACTGCGGTGGACTGAGGAAGAACCACGGGGTCGCGTGAAGTGTGCACCTTCACGGGCCTCTGCCTCGAGCCGTCGGCTTCTGAGAGTACGACATCGAAAAACGCGGAAGCGGATGTTATCTCGTACTCGCCGGGAGAGTACAGCTTTCCCCCTCTCTCGTTCTGACGGGCAAAGAGCGTGAGCGTGCCCTTTCCCGGACGTGTGGAAACAAGATCCGGGAGAGAGAGGAAGAAGTAATCCTCACCGTAATTCTCCCTTTCGGGGGGCGCAAGCTTCGTCGTTGTCGTCAGCATCACGCTCATTCCCCTTTCCTTCAGATACCTTCCGAACTCCTTGAGAAATGTCGTCTTTCCACCGCCACCCGTCAGAGATATGAAGGGCTTGTCGACATTGATGAGTTTTTCTTCCATTAACGACCAGAGCTGCATGAGGAAATATTACCACACGCTTCGGAAGGTGATAAGAAGGAAAAGAAATATCCTTCTCAGGGTTTCAGACAGGAAACCGGAACAACAGAGATTCCGTCGGGACGGCGGTAGGCATACTTTCCCACTCCTACGACAATCATCTTGAAGGAAGGGGGATTCATCCTGTCGGTGTCGAGCTTGGCTTCAACCCTGTTAAGGGATTTCACTCCGTTCTCCGTAAGATAGCCGTCTCCCAGTTTTACTTCGACAAGACCGTATCTGCCGTCATGAAGGTGAACAACAGCATCACACTCATCGCCGTCGGTATCTCTGTAATGATAGACTTCTCCGTCAATGCTTTCCGCATAGATTCTCAGGTCCCTCATCACAAGATTCTCAAAGAGAAATCCCGTTGTCTCAAGGTCGTTTATCAGATCCCTGGGGCCGATTCGCTTGACGGCTACAGCAATCGCAGGGTCAACGAAATAGCGGGTCTCCGTCGTTCTTGTCACGGTCCTGCTACGGAGCTTCGGGCTCCAGCATTCCGCATCCTCGATGATGAATATGTTCTTGAGTGCGTTCACATATCTGTAGACAGTCGAGATACTGAGAGTATCAAGCTCGTTTCTCGTCACGTCCTTACGTATTTCCTCGTATCTGACCTGTGTCCCGATATGACGGGCATATGAAAGAAGAATCGATCTTGTTATCTCCTTGTCGGTTTCAATCTCCATTGACCTGTCGAGATCGCTCTGGATTATCCCGTCTGTATAGTCGCGTGCGACTTCAAGTGCGTCCTCTTCACTTAAGCCGATTATTTCGGGCCATCCGCCGCGTGATATGAGATACGTAAGCTTCTTTATATCCATATCCGCCGTGGAAGATACTGTATATCCGGAATCAAAGAGCCCGGAGAGAGAGACGGTTCCTGAGGAATCTCCTGATTCATAGAGTGACATCGGTCGCATGGTCATTCTTGTTATTCTGCCGACTCCCGAATGATTATACGCCTTCCTGCTGACAGGAGACGAAGAGCCGGTCAGAATGAACTGACCCTTTTCTCCTCTCCTGTCCACCTCCGTTCTCACACTATCCCAGAGGTTCGGAGCAAGCTGCCACTCGTCAATGAGAACCGGAGTATCCTTCGAGAGAAGAGTCGCCGGATCAATCTCGGCAAGAAGCCTATTGTTGCTTTCGGTCATATCGACAACACTTCCGGCTGTCTGCTTTGCCGTAGTCGTCTTTCCTGTCCACTTTGCCCCCTGGATAAGGACCGCACCTTTCAGTCTGAGTTTCTTTTCTAAAACGGCATCTGCGATTCGCCCTCTATATTTCACCATTTCTCTTGTACCTGAACAAATTATCAGCACAAATGATTATTCTGTCAATTCTCTGAGAAAGAGTTTGGGGAAATTCTGAGAAAGAGTTTGGGAAAATTCTGAGAAAGAGTTTGGGGAAATTCTGAGAAAGAGTTTGGGGAAATTCTGAGAAAGAG